>CBFGZZ010000010.1:0-58977 GCA_965653385.1 uncultured Streptomyces sp.
GGGTCGGTCGCCTGTTGGTCCCGCGGTATGGGGGCCGGGCCGCCCGGGGCCGGCGGGTCTCGGGGCGGCGGGTCGGGGGGCGGGGGCAGCGGCAACGGGGCGGGCAGGGCGGGCAGTTGACGTCCTGGCGCCAGGGCTTCGGTGGCCCTTACGCCGGCCAGGGGCGCCGGCCCCTGTTCCTGCGCGGCGCGGGCCGCGCGGGCGGCGCTCAGCCGGGACAGCGCGTCGAGCAGCCCGCGTTCGCCGCGGCCGCGCAGCAGGAGCAGCACGAAGGGGTCGGCGTCCAGCAGGCGTGCCGTCTGATAGCAGAGGGCGGCGGCGTGCTTGCAGGGGTGACCACGGTCGGGGCAGCTGCAGTGGGGTTCGAGGTCGCCGGGGCCCGGCAGCAGCGGCACCCCGCACTCGGCGAGGGACTGCGGCATCTCCTTGTCCAGCAGCGCGGCGATGTGCCCCGGTCGATCGGCCACGGCGTCCAGGAACCGCGCCCAGTCGGCGTCGCCCAGCGTCCGCAGCCGCACCTGCACGCGATACGGCCGCGGTCTGCTGCCCCGTACGTACGCCAGCGCCAGCCCCGGCGTCACGGTGATCGCGTCGACGTGCCCTTCCTGCGCGTAACCCCGCCCCCGCGCCAGCCGCTTGGCATCGAGCGCGCCCTGCTCCAGGGCGGCCACCCAGGCGTTGCCCCACCAGGTCTCGGCGAACCGGTCTTCGGCCGCGGGGCGGGGCGGGAAGGCGGGGAAGGTACGGCGGAGTTCGCTGTCGCGGCCGGGGGCGGCCATGGAGCGGGGGACCTGGGGTGCGGCGGGGGCGGCGGGTCCTGGCGAGGTGCCGGGTGCGGAGGGTGTGGAGAACGGGACCGGGTCGTCCCCCTGGGGCGAGTCCGAGGTCGGCATCCGGAAGGCCCCGGCGAGCAACGACCGTACGTCCCGGGCCCGCGGACCGTCGGAGCCACCGCCGGTCGCGGAACCAGGCCGTGCCGCCCGCCGCGACCGTCGTGCGCCCCCGCCTCCCCGGGCGGCTGCTCGTTCCGCCTCGGCCTGCCGCTTCTCCCCCAGGGCCGCGCGCAGCGCCTCTCGGGCGGCATCCGCGGGACGTGTGGAGGATGGGGCCGCCGCCGGCTGCGCCTCGCCTCGGTCTCCGGCCGACTCGTCCTGATCGTCGGCGGGGGCGCCGAACGCGTCCTGGTGTTCATCGGACGCGCCCGACGGGTCCTGGTCTGTGGCGGAGGCGTCGGACATGTCCTGGTCGGCAGCGATGGCGTCCGCGGGGGCGATACCGCCCGACACCGCCCGCCTCAGGACCGAGTCATCGGCCTCACTCCCACCCCTTTCGCCACCCCGCCGGGCACTGACGGCACGCCGCAACGCCGCACGAGCCGCGTCACCCGGCCGGACGCCGGGGCGGCCCTGCTCGTCGACTGCCGATTCCTCGTCGGCAGATGCCCCCTGCTCCGCCTCGCGCTGTTCCCGCGCGGCCCGCAACGCCCGGCGCGCCAGGTCGGCCGGCCGCGGCACCGGCTCCTGCGCCCCACCCGACTCGCCCCGTGCCGACAGTTCCTGCGCCCCGTTCGGCTCGCCGTCGCTTCCCCGCCCCTCGACCCCCGTCATGACTCCCTCCGAAGCGACACGAGGTCGGACAGCTCACGGTTCGTCAGTTCCGTGAGGGCCGATTCGCCGGAGCCCAGGATCGCGTCGGCCAGGGCCCGTTTGGATTCCAGCATTTCCGCGATGCGGTCCTCGACGGTGCCCTCGGTGATGAGGCGGTGGACCTGGACGGGCTGGGTCTGGCCGATGCGGTAGGCGCGGTCGGTGGCCTGTTCCTCGACCGCTGGGTTCCACCAGCGGTCGAAGTGGACGACATGGCCCGCGCGGGTCAGGTTCAGACCGGTGCCGGCCGCCTTCAGGGAGAGGACCAGGACCGGGGTCGCGCCGCTCTGGAAGCGGTCCACCATGCGTTCGCGTTCCGGGACGGGCGTGCCGCCGTGGAGCAGGTCCACCGGGACCGCCCGCCCCGCGAGGTGGGCCGTGATCAGCCGGGCCATCCCCACGTACTGCGTGAAGACCAACGCCGAGCCGTCCTCCGCCAGCAAGGTGTCCAGCAGTTCGTCGAGCAGCGTCAGCTTGCCGGAGCGGGCCGCCAGTCGCTCGGTCGTCCCGGCGGTCTCCTCCTTCAGGTACAGCGCGGGGTGGTCGCAGATCTGCTTCAGGGAGGTGAGGAGCTTCAGCACCAGGCCGCGGCGCGCCATGCCCTCCGCGGTCTCGATGGCGTACATCGACTCGCGCACCACCGCCTCGTAGAGCGCGGCCTGTTCACGGGAGAGCGGGACCGGGTGGTCCGTCTCCGTCTTGGGCGGCAGCTCGGGGACGATGCCGGGGTCGGATTTCTTGCGGCGCAGCAGGAAGGGGCGGACCAGGCGGGCCAGCCGGTCCACCGCCTCCTCGTCCTCGCCGTTCTCCACCGCGCGTGCGTGCCGGGCGCGGAAGGACTTGAGCGGGCCGAGCAGTCCCGGTGTCGTCCAGTCGAGCAGGGCCCAGAGCTCGGAGAGGTTGTTCTCGACCGGTGTGCCGGTCAGCGCCACGCGCGCGGGCGTCGGAATGGTACGCAGGGCCTTCGCCGTGGCCGAGTACGGGTTCTTCACGTGCTGTGCCTCGTCGGCGACGACCATGTCCCAGGTGTGCTGGGCCAGCGTCGGGGCCGCCGAGCGCATCGTGCCGTACGTCGTCAGGACGAAGCCGCCGTCCATGTCCTCCAGGGTGCGGTCCGGGCCGTGGAAGCGGCGGACGGGGACGCCGGGCGCGAAACGGGTGATCTCCCGCTGCCAGTTGCCGAGGAGCGAGGCCGGGCAGACCACCAGGGTCGGAGCCGTCCTGGCGCGCTTCAGGTGCAGGGCGATGACCGTGATCGTCTTGCCGAGGCCCATGTCGTCGGCGAGGCAGCCGCCAAGACCCAGGGACGTCATGAGGTCCAGCCAGGCCAGGCCCCGGAGTTGGTAGTCGCGCAGCGTCGCCTTCAGTCCCGGCGGTGGATCGGCGGGGCGCACTCCCACCGTCAGTCGGTCACGCAGCGCGGCCAGCGCGCCCACCGGCACCGCCTCGACCGTCTCGCCGTCGACCTCCGCGCTGCCGGTGAGGGCGACGGACAGCGCGTCGACCGGGTCGAGCAGGCCCAGTTCGCGCTTGCGGGCCTTGCGGACCAGGGCGGGGTCGACCAGCACCCAGCTGTCCCGCAGCCGGACGACCGGCCGGTGCGCCTCGGCGAGCGCGTCCATCTCGGACTCGGTGAGCGGGTCGCCGCCGATCGCCAACTGCCAGCGGAACTGGAGCAGTTCCTCGCTCTCGAAGAAGCCGGTGCCCTCGGTCGCCGAGCCCGGCGCGGGTCGTACGACCGCGGCCGCGCTGAGGTCATGCGCCAGGTCCCGGGGCCAGTGCACCGCCACCCCGGCCGCCGCGAGCCGCGTCGTGGCCACGCCCAGCAGGTCGCCCAACTCCTCGTCGGACAGCGCCAGTACGTCGGGCACGTCCTGCTCGGACAGCCGGTCCAGCGGCGCCCACACCCGGGCCGCGCGCCGCACCGCGAGCGCCGCGTCCACCCGCGCGCGTGGCCCGAAGGCCGCGTCGGCCCCGCCCGACCAGAGGGCGGCCGCGTCGGCCACCAGGGTGGGGTCGGCGAGGCTGTGCACCTGGACGATCGCGGCGCCGGCGCTGCGCGCGCCGGCACCGGTGTCGTCGAAGAGGTCGTAGGCCGACAGGTCGAGGCGGAGTGAGATCCGTACACCCGCGTCCATGCCGGCGGCGACCTCGGCCGCCCAGTCGTGGGCGTCGGGCAGCCGTTGGGCCTCGCGCGCGGCGAAGGGCTTTCCCGAGGCGTGCCGTGCGGCGGGGGTGCGGGGCAGGGTGTCCGCGACCGCGTCCAGGAAGGACCGCATCAGCGCCTCGGGCTCGGGCAGTCGCAGCGGCCCGGGGCCGGGCAGGGGGACCGCATGGCCTTCGTGCGGCAGGGCGGCGGCGACCGCTCGCAGGTGGGCGATGTCGTCCGGGTCGAGCGGGCCGGCCCGCCAGGCGTCGTGGCCGCCGGGCGTCAGGCCGGGCAGCAGCCGGCCCCGCGCGGTGAGCCGCAGCGCGTGCAGTGCGGCCGCGCCCCAGCAGGCGGTGGCGGGGTGCGCGGCCGGATCGCGCCGGGCCCGCACGAGCAGCGGCAGGGCCTCGGCGAGCGGCAACGACAGCGCGGGGGTGGTCCGGCGGCGGACTGTGGCCCCATGGCGTCGCACGACGGTGAGCTCGATGTCCTCGGCGGGCAGTGGGCCGCCCTCCGGGTCCCAGAAGGCGATCCGTCCCTCGCGCGGGAGGGACGCGGGCAGGAAGACGGCGGCGAGCCGCACGGGGGCGGCCTCCCCCGCGCTCTCGGCCGTCGCGATGCCGTTGCTCATATGTCCTGTCACCTCCCGCCCATGAGTCGGATCAACCGTCTTCGACTCTACGGGCGGGGTCTGACAATCGGCCCCGGCGACCGGCTCGGGCCGGAGACCTCACGGGGTGATCAGGGGACCGTGCGCGAGACGACGTACACGAACGGATTGTCCGGGTCGGACATGTTCATCACGACGTCCTGGGTGGGCGCGGGGTTCTTCTGCTTGTGGGTGAAGCCGTACCACGGGCCGGGGCCGCTGAAGTCCCAGCCGGTGATCTTCTGGTCGCGGGCGCTGATAGTGATGGCGTCCCGCTTCAGTTCGTCCCGGCTGACGCCCATGGTGTCGAAGAACCAGTCCAGGTTCTTGTCGGCCGTCTGGAACTGGACGTAGAGACGGCTGGTCTTCCAGTTGTTCGTCTCGTAGTAGGCGAGGTTGTACGAATAGTCCGGCACCGGGATCTGGTAGAGGCGGCGCTGGATCCTCGACGGCCAGTGCGGAACGAGCCCGGTCGCCGAGTACTTCTCCTCCTTGTCCTTGCCGCTGTCGCGGCTCTGGTTGGCGGAGATCACCAGGTAGCCGGCGGGGACGCCGATGAGCAGCACGATGATGAGCAGGGTGAGGGCCCGGCGGCGGATCATGTGGCGGCGGTCCTCGGGCGGCTGCCGCGGCTCGTCCGGGGAGTCGGCCTGGCGGGGTACGGACACGGTCACGCCGACCCCTGCGACGACGACCGGCGGGCCTCGGCGAACCGCGCGTAGCGCTCGTAGCGTTCGACCCTGCGGCGGTTGGCGCGGCGGAAGCGGCGCGCGACCAGGCGGGCCAGGTCGGCGGCGCCGACCATGCCGGCCTCGGGGCCGAGCTGGGCGCGGGTGATGCGGGCCTCCGGGCGGTAGCCGCGGCCGGTGAGGTGACGCTTGAAGGCGTCCCGCGCGGGGCCGATCAGCAGGTCGTCGGCGGCCGACACACCGCCGCCGATCACGAAGCAGGACGGGTCCAGGGCGGCCGCGAGGTTGGCGATGCCGACGCCGAGCCACTGGCCGATGTCCTGGAGCAGCTCGATGCACATGGCGTCGCCCTCGCGGGCCAGCTCGGTGATCATCGGGCCGGTGATGTCGCCGATGTTGCCCTTGACGTGCTCGATGATCCCGTAGGCCACCGGCGAGTCGGCGGCGGCCAGCTCGCGTGCCTCCCTGACCAGCGCGTTGCCGGAGCTGTACTGCTCCCAGCAGCCGCGGTTGCCGCACGGGCAGCGGTGGCCGCCGGGCACGACCTGCATATGGCCGAACTCACCGGCCACGCCGTACTTGCCGCGCTTGACCTGCCCGTCCTCCAGGATCGCGCCGCCGATGCCAGTGCCCAGCGTGATCATGACGAGGTGGTCCTCGCCGCGACCGGCGCCGAAGCGCCACTCGGCCCAGGCGGCGGAGTTGGCGTCGTTGTCGACCAGGACGGGCACGGCGAGCCGTCCGGCGAGGCGGTCCCTGAGGGGCTCGTTGCGCCAGGACAGGTGGGGCGCGAACAGGACGCGGTTGCGGTCGGCGTCGACCCAGCCGGCCGCGCCGATGCCGACGGCGTGCACGTCGTGCCGGTCGGACAGGTCCAGGACCAGCTCGACGATCGTGTCCTCAACGACCTTCGGGCTCTTGGACTTGTCCGGGGTCTCCGTGCGGAGCCTCTCCAGGATGTTGCCGTCGGCGTCTACGACGCCCGCCATGACCTTCGTGCCGCCGATGTCGATCCCGACGGTCGGCACCCGGGGGGCGGTCAGGTGTGAGCGGCGCTCCCGGGGTCCCACGGTGCGGAGCACGGGGGCTCGCCGGGAGCCGATGGGGGCGGTGAAGTCGCGGTAGGTGCTCATCAGGCCCGATTCTGCCGCACGCTCACACTGGGTGCCGAACGGGGCGGCAAAGGGCGGCGCGAGTCACAGCATGTTGTCCGGACATTACGACCGGCGCGTCTTACGGCCCTCTCTCGCTCAGGCCCGTGCGGCAGCGACACTCATGGCCGTACGAGCAGCTGGAACTCGAAGGAGTACCGGGTGGGGCGATAGGTGTGGGTGCCGTACTCGACCGCTCGGCCGGTGTCGTCGAAGGTCACGCGCTGCATGGTGAGGAGCGGAGCGCCCTCCTCCTCGGCGAGCCGTTCGGCTTCGGCGGCGGTGGCGGCGCGCGCGCCGATGGTCTGCCGGGCGCTGTGCAGGGTGATCCCGGCGGCGCGCATCAGCCGGTACAGGCCGGTGGCCTCCAGCTGCGCGGTGTCCAGGTCGATCAGGGCGGGCGGCAGGAAGTTGCACAGGTACGCCATCGGCTCACCGTGCGCGAGGCGCAGCCGCTCGATCCGGTGTACGTCGCTGTCCTCGGCGACCCCGAGCGCGGCCGCGACCTCGGCGGACGCCGGGACGACGGTGTTGACGATCACCTTGGTGGCCGGGCGCTGACCGGCCGACTCCAGGTCGTCGTAGAGGCTGCTGAGCTCCAGTGGACGCTTGACCTGGCTGTGCACGACCTGCGTACCCACACCTCGACGGCGCACCAGCAGGCCCTTGTCGACCAGTGACTGGATGGCCTGGCGGACGGTCGGCCGGGACAGGCCGAGGCGTGCGGCGAGTTCGATCTCGTTGCCCAGCAGGCTGCCGGGGGTGAGCGCTCCGTGCTCGATCGCGGCCTCGAGCTGCTGGGACAGCTGGAAGTACAACGGCACCGGACTGCTCCGGTCCACACTGAGCTCGAGTTCCACGGTCGGGTCCACTTCTGGTTTCGGCACGGCCTGACTGTAGCTCTACGCGTTGTTGACGGGAAGTCGTGTAGTTCGATTGTCCGGACATTTGCATTGACAGGGTGCGCACTGAACCCGCACTTTGTTTCCATGCGCATCGGGGTCATCGGCACGGGCCGCATCGGCAGGATTCACGCCAACACGCTCAGCCGGCACCGCGACGTGGGTTCGCTGATCCTCACGGACGCGGACGTCTCGCGGGCCCAGGAGCTGGCACACCGGCTGGGGGAGACAGCCGCGCCGGGGGTGGACGAGATCTTCCGGTGGGGCGTGGACGCGGTGGTGATCACGACGGCGACGTCGGCCCACGCCGAACTGATCGGTCGGGCAGCAAGGTCGGGGCTTCCCGTCTTCTGCGAGAAGCCGATCGCGCTCGATCTGCCGGGCACGTTGCATGCGATCGGGGAGGTGGAGACGGCCGGCACGATCCTCCAGATGGGCTTCCAGCGCCGCTTCGACGCAGGGTACGTCGGCGCGCGCGAGGCCGTACGGTCCGGGCGCCTCGGGCGGCTGCACACCGTGCGGGCGCTGACCAGCGACCAGTCGCCGCCGTCGGCCGCGTGGCTGCCGCTGTCCGGTGGGCTGTACCGGGACACGCTGATCCACGACTTCGACGTGCTGCGCTGGGTGACCGGGCGCGAGATCGCCGACGTGTACGCGGCCGGGTCGGACGCCGGGCCCGCGATGTTCCGTGAGGCGGGCGATGTCGACACGGCGGCGGCGGTGCTCACGCTGGACGACGGCACGCTCGCCACGGCCACGGCGACGCGGCTGAACGGCGCCGGGTACGACGTGCGCATGGAGCTGGCCGGGGAGTCGGACCAGATCGTGGTGGGCCTGGACGACCGTACTCCGATCGCGTCCACCGAACCGACCGGGCCGCCCGCGGCGGACAAGCCGTGGTCGGGGTTCCTGGAGCGGTTCGGGCCGGCGTACGAGGCGGAGCTGAACGCCTTCGTGGAGGTCGTGCGCGGCGAGCGGGCCAACCCCTGCGACGGGCGGGAGGCCCTCCAAGCCCTGCGGGTCGCGGAGGCGTGCGAGCTGTCGCGGCGAGAGCGAAGACCGGTCGCACTCGCGGAACTTGCGGACAGCGCTTCGGCCGCGGCGCTGTAAAAGGCCACGGGCTCTGCGAAGGCCGTCGGCTGCGGGCTGCGTTGAGGTTGCAGGCTGGGTGAAGGCCTTGCCCGGCGACGCACCCGTACGACCCGACCACCGCTCCTTGTGAGGGCTGGACCAGCTTCGCGGCCGCCCACTACCAGCGCACCGGGGCGGGTCGCGGAGACCTGCGAGCTGTCGCGGCGAGACCGAAGACCGGTCGCACTCGCGGAACTTGCGGGCAGCGCTTCGGCCGCGCCGCTGTGAAGGCCAACGGCTCACCGAAGGCCTGGCGCTCGCTGAAGGCCGCAGGCTCCATGAAGGTGGCCACGGCCGGCCGGGACGGCTCGCGGCGGCACCTCAGCGTCCCCGAAGACCGCAGGCTCCATGAAGCCTCGCGCTCCCGAAAACCGACCGTCCGGCGACCCACCCCTACGCCCCGCCCGCCACCCCTCGTCGCGCCCGGACCAGTCTCTGCGGCCGCCCGCTACCAGCGCACCGGCAGACTCCGCACCCCACGCATCAGCGGGCCCGGCAGCCAGTCGCCCGGCGTGCCGTCCAGGGCCAGGCGCGGGGCGCGTTCCAGCAGGGAGCGGATCGCCGTGCGGGCCTCCAGTCGGGCCAGGGGTGCGCCCAGGCAGTAGTGGATGCCGTGGCCGAAGGCGAGATGGCCGCGGGTGTCGCGGCGGATGTCGAAGCGGTCCGGGGCCGGGAAGCGGGCCGCGTCACGGTCGGAGGCGGTGAGGCCGACCATCACCGCTTCACCCTGCGCGATCGGCACTCCGGCGATCTCCAGGGGTTCGGCGGCGAACCGGAACGTCGCGTTCTCCACCGGGCCCTCGTACCGCAGCGCCTCTTCGACCGCGCCGTCGAGGAGGGTCATGTCGACGCGCAGGTCGGCCAGTTGGTCCGGGTGCGTGAGCAGGGCGTGGACGGCGTTGGTGATGAGGTTGACCGTGGTCTCATGGCCCGCGATGAGCAGGATGAAGGCCATGCCCCGCAGTTCCTGCGGCGAGAGCCGGTCGCCGTCCTCGGCGGTGGTGCGGATGAGGTCGCTGAGCAGATCGGCGCTCGGGCCGGCGCAACGCTTGTCCTCGATGAGTTCGGTGAGGTACTCGGCGAGGCGCACGAACGCGTCGCGTTCGCTCTCGGCGCTCGTCGGCGCGACGGCCTCCGTGGACAGCTTGCGGAACTCCGTGCGGTCCATCTCGGGCACGCCCAGCAGTTCACAGATCACGGTGATCGGCAGCGGGTAGGCGAACGAGTCGACGAGGTCGGCCCGGCCGTGCGGCAGCATCGCGTCCAGCAGTCCGTCGGTGATCTGCTGGATCCTCGGCCGGAGTTCCTCGACGCGCCGCATCGTGAACGCGCGGGTGATGAGGCCGCGCAGCCGGGTGTGCTGGGGCGGGTCGGCGACCAGCAGATACTTCCCGATCAACTGCTCGTCGAGGAAGGTCACCCCGATCTTGCCGCCGTCCTTGGCCAGCCGCGGGTCGGCAAGCGCCGCGCGCGCCTCCTCGTACCCCACGACGAGCCACGTCTCATGGTGTTCGTCCGGCACCGGCAGCCGCACCCGGTGCACCGGACCACGCTCACGCAGACGCGCGTACACGGGATGCGGGTCGGTACGGAACCCCTCTCCGAACTCCCCCAGGTCGATCACTTCCGCCATGCCGCTCCCCCCTCCCGCCACACTCCCCCTCCCATCACCTCGACAACGCGTGGGAGCGCCGGCTAGTGCCCGTCCTCCTCCAGTTCCTCCAGAAGTCCCGCGTCGTACGCCAACAGGGCGATCTGCACACGGTTGTTGAGGTCGAGCTTGGCCAGGACGCGGGAGACATGGGTCTTGACGGTGGCGACGCTCATGAAGAGCTCCGCTGCGATCGCGGCGTTGGCCAGGCCCCGGCCCACCGCGACGGCGACCTCGCGCTCGCGGTCGTTGAGGGCGGCGAGCCGCTCACGCGCGCGTGCCCGGCGGGTGTCGGCGGCGGTGCCGGCCGCGTGGTCCATCAACTGGCGGGTCACGGTGGGCGACAGGACCGGGTCCCCGGCCGCGACGCGGCGCACCGCGTCGACGATCTCGGCGGGCGGGGTGTCCTTGAGCACGAACCCGGCGGCGCCTGCCCGCAGGGCGCGCAGCACCAGTTCGTCGGCGTGGAAGGTGGTCAGCAGCACGACCTGCGGGGCGTCCTTCCTGCCGCGCAGCCGCTCCGTGGCGGTCAGTCCGTCGACCGACGGCATCCGGATGTCCATCAGGACCACGTCGGGCCGGGTGCGGTCGACCAGCGTCTCGACCTCGCCGCCGTCGGCCGCCTCACCGACGATCTCGATGTCGTCGGCGCCGCCCAGCATGAAGGACAACCCGGCCCTGACCAACGGGTCGTCGTCGACGAGGAGGAGTCTGATCGCAGTCATGTGGCTCACGTAATCACGGTTGTACGGGGCGACGGGACCGGACGCCGTGGAGTTCGCATGCGGAAAGTGGCGTCAACGGCAACAGCGTGCGCCGGGGCGCCCGTTGAGCTCCCCGATCCCGAACCGATGAGCGTCACCCCCACGGCAACCACGCCCGCACCTCGAACCCCCCGTCCGCCCGCGGCCCGTGCTCCAGTCGCCCGCCCGTCAGCGTCGCCCGTTCCGTCAGCCCGATCAGCCCCTGTCCGGAGCCCGGAACGTGGGGGACCTCGCCCTCGGGCACGGGATTGCGCACCGCCACGGACAAGCCCTCGCCCGGCGCGCCGGTCACCGTGACCGTGACCTCCGTACCGGGGGCGTGCTTGCGGGCGTTGGTCAACCCCTCCTGGGCGATGCGGTAGGCGGTGCGGCCGACGGAGGCGGGGACGGCGGCGGGGTCGGTGACGCGCTGGTCGAGGGTGACCTTCATGCCGGCCTCGCGGGACTCGGTCACCAGCGTCTCCAGCGCCGCGAGGGTCGGCTGGGGGCGGCCGGAGTCGTCGGGCTCACGCGCCCGCAGCACGCCGATGATCTCCCGCAGGTCCTGGAGGGCCTCGTGGGCACTCTCCCGGATGACGCCCGCCGCCCGCACGATCTCCTCGCGGGGGGCGTCGGGCCGGAACTCCAGCGCCCCGGCGTGCACGCTGAGCAGCGTCAGCCGGTGGGCGAGGACGTCGTGCATCTCCCGGGCGATGGCCTCACGGGCGAGCCGCTGAGCCTGCTCGGCCCGCAGCCGCGCCTCCGTCTCGGCACGCCGGGCACGGTCCCGCAGGCTGAGCATGAGCTGCCGTTTGGACCGGGCGAGCATGCCCCAGCCGACGACCGCGAGGGTCAGCAGCGCAGCCAGGGCGAGGGTCCAGCCGTACGACAGGTCGGGGTCGGGACGAAACCAGTAGAACACCGCGTTGACGGCCACGTACGCCCCCGCCACCCAGGCCACGTACCGGAAGGGCCGGTGCACGGCGAGCGTGAACAGGGCGACCAGGGCGGCGCCGCCTGCCGCGCTCGACACCAGAGAGACCGGCACCATCGCGGCGGCGAGCCCGACCGGCCAGCGGCGCCGCAGCCACACCGCGGCACAGGAGAGCGCGCCGACGAGTTGGTCGACGGCCGCGTAACCGGCCGGGAGGTCCTCTTTCCGTATCGTGTCCGCGGCGAGCAGCCCGACGAACACGGCCAGCAGGAAAGCGGAGAAGTCGACCACCCAGTCGCGTGCCGTGCGCCTCGGTCGCCCCGAGCGCGCGACATCGGAGTCGAACTCCTTGATCAGGGCCGAGGGCAGAAGCCAGCGCCGCCCCGCGAACGCCTGCGGTACGGGTTCCGGCTCGTCACCACTCACGATCGACAAATCTACGCAGTACGGGGCCCCGGCGCGCCTTTGCGGGCGTGTTCGTCGACGAAAGTTGCGGCATCGGCGACCTTGGTCGTGGCGAGGCAAGCGGAACGTGGACTTCCGTCCACCATGGCTCGCCCCGCGGCCGATTGGTGTGGGGGGTCCGCGGGGCGAGAGTCGTGGCATGAAGCAGTTGCTGGAGTTCCTCGGAGTCATCGCCCTGCTCCAGGGCGTCGCGGGCCTGCTGCACGAGTTCACCGACTGGGACTGGGGTCTCGTCCAGCGGATCGGTTTCCTCGACGGCTACGGGATCTACGCGAGCGTCGTCCTGCTGGTGCTGGCCGTCGCACTGTTCGCTGCCGCCGGGAGCCGGAAGTCCGGCTGAACGCGGACCGGACCTCCGGCCGGCCGCACCGTTCCTCGGTGCCGACCGTGACGTGCGGACCTACGGGGTCAGCAGCTGTAGTTGACCAGGTCGAAGGACTCGTAGTGGTCGGCGGTGTAGTAGTCCTCCTGGTTCCGCTCACCGGTGACGATCCGGCGAGCTCCGCGCGTGTCGGAACCAGGCGTGATGACCGTGTACTCGTGGTAGTACCCGGACGACTGGCTCGGCAGGATGCCTTCCCGGTTCTGGAAGACCGTGCCGTCCTGGTCGTAGGGGAAGGGACCGCCCTGCTCGATCAGGTCGAGCGTGTCGTGCGCCTGGGAGGGCAGGTCGCTGTAGCAGATGCTGCCGACCGCGGCGGCCGCCGGCGTGGCGGTGACGGTGCCGCCGACGAGGAGGGCGGACAGGACGGCGGCCGCGGCGCCGATGCGGCTGATTCGTGGGGGGAATCTCATGGCTTCATGATGACGCGCGTAGACAGTGGCATGTCAATGACAACGAGGGAGAATTTCCCGGCAAGTCCGATGAGTTTTCGGGAAGTTAACGTACGCCCCGGCGTCCTCACGCGATCTCCACGAGACCGGGTGAGAACGCCGAAGTCGCTGGTCAGGCATCTTCCGGGAGCGCGAACGAGCCGTACTCGGGGCGGCCCGCCAGGTCGTAGGAGTTGATGGCGACACCGGTGCTCGTGACGCTGCCGCCGGAGTGCTTGAACGCGGTGGGTACGGCGCCCTCCGTGAACAGGCGGTGGCCCGTGCCGAGCACGACCGGGAACGTCAGCAGATGGAGGGTGTCGACGAGGTCGAGGGCGAGCAGCGACCTGACGAGGGCGCCGCTGCCGTGGACCTGGAGCTCGCCGTCGGTGCGCTCCTTGAGCGCGGTGACCTCCTTGGCGAGGTCACCGCCGAGCACGGTGGTGCCGGCCCACCCGGGGTCCGTGAGGGTGGCGGAGGGGACGTACTTCGGCAACGCGTTCAGCTTGCCGGCGACCGGGTCGGCGGGATCGGTCACCTTGGGCCAGTACGCCGCGAAGATGTCGTACGTACGGCGTCCGAGCAGGAAGGCGCCCGGGCGGCCGAAGACGTCGTTGATGAACCGGCCGAAGTCGTCGTCGGCGTACGGAAAGCTCCAGCCGCCGTGCTCGAAGCCGCCGCGGGTGTCCTCTTCCGGGCCGCCGGGGGCCTGGTAGACGCCGTCGAGCGTGACGAAGAGAGTGGAGACGAGCTTGCCCATGAGGGGTGCCTCTTTCCGGGTGGGATCTGTTGTCATCACCTCAGACCCGTCCGGCACCCGCAACTCATCGCTGCCGGCCCGGCCGGCTTCCGCACCCGGATCTAGGCGTCGCCGCCGGGTTCCGCCCCGGATCTCGGTGTCCGTTCGCCGCCAGCACTTCGGACCGCGCGGCGCTGGGATGGACGCATGACGACTACTCACGCACCCACGACAAGCACGTACGCACCCCTCGAAGGCAAAGTGGCCCTGATCACCGGCGGCAGCCGCGGCATCGGCGCGGCGACGGCGCTGCGGCTCGCGCGCGAGGGCGCGGACGTCGCCGTGACCTACGTGAACGGCAAGGAGGCGGCCGAGGAGGTCGTACGGGCCGTGGAAGCCCTGGGGCGGCGGGCCGTGGCCCTGCGGGCGGACTTCGCGGACGCCGACGAGGCAGCGGGCGCGGTGGAGCACACCGTGGAGGCGCTGGGCGGCCTGGACGTACTGGTGAACAACGCCGGCGTCGGCGTGCTGGGCCCACTGGACGGGCTCGCGCTCACCGATGTGGACCGGGTCCTCGCGGTGAACGTCCGGGGCGTCTTCCTGACGTCCCAGGCGGCGGCCGCCCGCATGGCCGACGGCGGCCGGATCATCACGATCGGCAGCTGTATGGCCCAGCGGGTGCCGGGTCCCGGCGGCACGCTGTACGCGACCAGCAAGTCGGCCCTGATCGGTCTGACGAAGGCCCTGGCACGCGAGCTGGGACCGCGCGGCATCACGGCGAACATCGTCCACCCGGGTCCCGTCGACACCGACATGAACCCGGCGGACGGCCCGTACGCGGCCGGCCAGGCGGCGATGACCGCGCTGGGGCGCTTCGGCAAGGCCGACGAGGTGGCGGCGACGGTCGCGTACCTGGCCGGGGCGGACTACGTCACGGGCGCGGAGTTCGCGGTGGACGGCGGCCACGCGGCGTGACACGACGTGGGACGCGCCGGTGCTGTCCGGCCGGCGCGTCCCACGGGTTCGGCGGGCCCGCCGCTCCGACGGACCCACGGATTCAGCGGATCGGGCTGGCTCAGCCCCCCAGCTCCTGGTGGCGTGCCGCCAGCCCCGCCACGCCCTGCTCGGTCAGCGAGCCGTGCAGCCGCAGTCGGGAGATGCCGCCGTCCGGGAAGATGTCCACGCGCGCGTGCGTGCCCACCGCGGGGGCGTCCAGGACGAAGCGGTGGTTGGTGTCGGGCTGGAGGCGGGTGCGCGGGAGGATCTCGGTCCACTCGCCGTTCTCGCCGTCCTTCACCGAGACCGACGCCCAGCCCGCGCTGTTGCCCTTCAGATACGCCGTGTCGATCTCGATCGCCCGGATCTGGGACTGGGCCACCAGCTGGTAGCGGATCCAGTCGTTGCCCTGGTCGCGGCGGCGGCGCGTCTCCCAGCCGTCGTCCATCTTGCGGGAGCGGCCCGGCTGGATGGTGTTGGTGGCGGGCGAGTAGAAGAGGTTGGAGGCGTCCTCGACCTGGCCGCCGTTCTCCAGGGCAACCACGTCGAACGTGCCGAGCACCTCCAGCCACTTCGGGTCGGGTGCCACCTCGCCGTAGACGCGCAGACGGGCGATGCCGCCGTCGGGGTGCTGGTTGACCCGCAGGTGGGTGAAGCGCTGCTCGACGTCGATGGAGAAACCATTCGCCGCATGTCCGCCCACCGCCGTGCGCGGCACCAGCGTCGTCCACTTCACGTCGTCGGCCAGCAGTTCCTCCGGCGACGGCGCGCCCGGCACGGACGTGCCCTCGACGGAGACGGCCTGCGGGTAGTTGCCGCGGAAGTGGGCGGTGTCGACGACGATCCCGCGGATCACGCCGGGCGCGCCCAGGCGCACCAGCGCCCAGTCGTGGTCCTCGGCCGTCGGCCACGGGTGCCCGGCGGAGGCGCCGCGCCGTCGACGGGTCTCCCAGCCGTCCATGATCTTGCCCTTGTGCCCGAAGTGCTCGGGGTCGAACTCGGCCCGCTCGGGCACCAGCAGGTTCTCGCGCTGGGCGAAGAACTCGTCGTTGGCGGCGATGACTCCGGCGCCGAGGTTGCGGTCGGCGAGGTTGGCGTACTGGGTGAAGGGGAAGTCGGCGGTGCGGTAGTCCGCGTACGGGTCGCCGCCTCCGTAGGGGTTCGCGTCGCCGGTGAAGCTGGGTATCGCCGTCACGGTGGTGGTTCTGCCTTTCTGGAGTCGGCCGGTGCGGGTGCGGGAGGGTCAGTGGGCGGCGCGGGTGAGCAGCTCCCCCTTCGGGGCGGTGAACTCGCCGTCCGCGACGATGCGTTCGCCGCGCAGCCAGGTGGACTTCACGACGCCGTGGAGGGTCTTGCCCGCGTACGCCGTCACGCGGTTGCGGTGCTGGAGGGCGGCCGGGTCCACGGTGAAGGTCTCGTCGGGCGCGAGGACGGCGAAGTCGGCGTCGCGGCCGGCCTCGATGGCGCCCTTCTGGTCGAGTCCGACGAGCTGCGCAGTCCGCGCGGACATCCAGCGGACCACGTCCTCCAGGCCGTGCCCGCGCTTGCGCGCCTCGGTCCATACGGCCGCCAGGCTCAGCTGGAGTCCGGAGATGCCGCCCCAGGCCGTGGCGAAGTCGTCGGTCTTCAGGTCGGCCGTGGACGGCGAGTGGTCGGTCACCACGCAGTCGATGGTGCCGTCGGCCAGCGCCTGCCACAGCAGGTCCTGGTTGGCGGACTCGCGGATCGGCGGGCAGCACTTGAACTCGCTGGCGCCGTCCGGGACTTCCTCGGCGGTGAGGGTGAGGTAGTGCGGGCAGGTCTCGACGGTGATCCGTACGCCGTCCCGCTTGGCCTCGGCGATCAGCGGCAGCGCGTCGCTGGAGGAGAGGTGGAGGACGTGCACGCGCGCGCGGAGGCGTTTCGCCTGGGCGATCAGCTGGGCGATGGCCGTGTCCTCGGCGTCGCGCGGGCGCGAGGCGAGGAAGTCGGCGTATCTGGGGCCGCCCTGCTGCGGGGCCGCCTCCAGGTGGTGCGGGTCCTCGGCGTGCACGATCAGCAGTCCGCCGAAGGAGGCGATCTCCGCCAGGGACTGGGCGAGCCGGTCCTGGTCGAGGTGCGGGAACTCGTCCACGCCGGACGGCGACAGGAACGCCTTGAAGCCGAAGACGCCGGACTCGTGCAGGGGGCGCAGGTCCTTGACGTTGTCGGGCAGGGCGCCGCCCCAGAAGCCGACGTCGATGTGCGCCTTGTCGGCGGCCACGTCCTGCTTGGTGCGGAGGTTGTCGACCGTCGTGGTGGGCGGCAGGGAGTTGAGCGGCATGTCGACGAGGGTGGTGATGCCGCCGGCCGCCGCCGCGCGCGTGGCGGTCCAGAAGCCCTCCCACTCGGTGCGGCCGGGGTCGTTGACGTGCACGTGCGTGTCGACCAGACCGGGCAGCAGGACGTCGTCACCGAGGTTCTCCAGCCGGGCCCCGGCCGGTACCTCGGCGTCGTGCGCGAGTACGGCCGTGATCTTGCCGGCGGCGACCAGGACCGAGGCGGCCCGTGTCCCCTCCGGGGTGATGACTCGCGTCGAGCGCAGCACCAGTTCAGCGTCGGACACCCGGACCCCTCTCGGCCGCCATTGACTTCCGTGGAGCGGAATTCAACTTTCTGTTGAAGGAGTCTTCACTCCCGTTCGTGCGCCGTCAAGGGCACACTTCTCCACAGTGCACCCATCCCATACTCTCTGTACGTTTCCACAAAGTGGAAATATAATTTCGGCAAGCAGAACGTAGCTATGCACAAGCGGGGAGTCAACCGACTGACGGGTAGGCTTCTGCTCTTCCCACCGGTTCCCGAAAGGAACGCGCCGTGCCGACGTCCAACGCCAGCACCACCGACGCCGCCAAGACCAACAACGGTGGTGGTGTCCAGTCCCTTGAGCGCGCCTTCGACCTGCTCGAGCGGATGGCGGACGCCGGCGGCGAGGTCGGCCTGAGCGAGCTGTCCGCGAGCAGCGGGCTGCCGCTGCCCACCATCCACCGCCTGATGCGCACGCTGGTGGCGTGCGGATACGTCCGCCAGCAGCCCAACCGCCGCTACGCCCTCGGCCCGCGCCTGATCCGCCTCGGCGAGTCCGCCTCCCGGCTGCTCGGCACCTGGGCCCGGCCCTACCTGGCCCGGCTGGTCGAGGAGACCGGCGAGACCGCGAACATGGCGCTGCTCGACGGGGACGAGATCGTCTACGTCGCCCAGGTGCCGTCCAAGCACTCGATGCGCATGTTCACCGAGGTGGGCCGGCGCGTCCTCCCGCACTCCACGGGCGTCGGCAAGGCCCTCCTCGCCGGGTTCCCGCCTCAGGAGGTGCGCGCGCTGCTGTCCCGGACCGGCATGCCGGCCGCGACCGAGAAGACGATCACCACGCCGGACGGTTTCCTCGCGGCCCTGGAGGACGTACGCCGGGCCGGCTACGCGGTCGACGACAACGAACAGGAGATCGGCGTCCGCTGCCTCGCCGTCTCCGTGCCCGACTCCCCCACCGCGGCGGCGATCTCGATCTCCGGGCCGGCCGGCCGCGTGACGGAGGAGGCGACGGAGAAGATCGTGCCGGTGCTGCAGCAGGTCGCCGGCGAACTGTCCGAGGCACTGGCCACCCAGAACCACGCCTGACCCCGGAGGGGCCGAACCCTCAGCGCCGGCCGGTGCACTTCAGCCCGTCCGGCGTTTGAGGACGAGGCCCTTCGGGCCGATGGGGACTGGTAGGGGCGGCGAGGGCGAAGAAGGCAGTTCGCGGAACTAGCGGCGCGGCTCCCCGAACAGCTCCACGGCGTCGCGCACCCGCGTGAGCCCCGGGGACAGCGCGCTCACCGACCCGATCGCCCCCGCGATCAGCAGCAGTGACCTTCGCAGCCGCGGCGTCTCCGGCACCCCGTCGATCGTCATCGCGGCCAGCGCGGCGAGTTCGTCCTCGGCGATGCCACGGTCGGGGAACTCGGCCGGATGCGCGGCGAGTTCGCGGCGCAGGCGGGACACCGCCGACCGCAGTTCCACCACCCTCAGGTCCTCGTCGCTGCCCGTCACCGGCCTCTGCCCCAAGCTCCGCAACAAAGCACTCCCCCCTCGCACGCCGTTGTGCGCCAGCAGTACGTGTCCCCCGCCGAGCTCCCCTGACGTCGATCGGGCGCCGGGGACGCGGGTCAGTAAACGCCACCGCTGCCGGGCGCGCCACCATGCGGACCGAAATTCAGCCCAAGGAGACCCGGTGGCCTTGCGGGCGTCATGTATGCAGGACGCATGACGGAGAAACAAGTCCCGCCGGTCGCCGGTCTGCTGCTCGCCGCAGGAGGCGGCCGACGGCTCGGCGGACGCCCCAAGGCCCTGCTCCGGCACCGCGGCCGCCCGCTCGTCGAGCACGCCGTCGCGGTGCTGCGCGCGGCCGGCTGCACCCGTGTGCACGTGGTGCTGGGCGCGCAGGCCGACGCCGTACGGGAGCAGGCGGAACTCGGTGACTGCGTACTGGTGGACAACCCGGACTGGGCCGAAGGCATGGGCTCCTCGCTGCGCGCCGGGCTCGCCTCGCTGACCGGCACGGGGGCGGGGGCGGCGCTCGTCTCACTCGTCGACCAGCCCGGCATCGGCACGGAGGCGGTCGCACGTGTGCTCGCGGCGTACGAGGACGAGACCTCGCTCGTCGCGGCCGCCTACGACGGCGTACGCGGCCATCCCGTGCTCTTCGGCGCCGCCCACTGGGCGGGCGTCGCGGCGACTGCGACCGGCGATCGAGGGGCACGCGCCTATCTGAGGGAGCGGGAGGAGGCGATCGGGCTCGTCGAGTGCGGGGACGTGGCACAGCCGTACGACATCGACACCGAGGCGGATCTCGCCCACCTTGAGTGAGGGTCGTGGCACCCAGAGCCATGTTGCCTCGACTCAGAGAATCTCGATATCAACAAACGATTGAACTTCCACCATGAGGAAACTAGTATCCACTGTTCAGAAGCGCCCGCCTGCTCCGGGGGCGCCCCCAGCCGTATCCGGGAAGACTGGCACCCGGTGCCAGAAGCTCGACAGCTCGTCCACGTAGCTCGCTGAAGGAAGTGACAGCTCATGTCCGCACCAGCGCCGTCCCCGCTGGCCATCGTCGACGCCGAGCCCCTGCCCCGGCAGGAGGAGGTCCTCACGGACGCGGCCCTCGCCTTCGTGGCCGAGCTGCACCGCCGGTTCACGCCCCGGCGTGACGAACTCCTCGCCCGCCGTGCGGAGCGCCGCGCCGAGATCGCCCGCACCTCCACCCTCGACTTCCTGCCGGAGACCGCCGCGATCCGCGCGGACGACTCCTGGCGGGTGGCCCCGTGCCCGCCCGCGCTCCAGGACCGCCGGGTCGAGATCACCGGTCCCACCGACCGCAAGATGACCATCAACGCCCTCAACTCGGGCGCCAGGATCTGGCTCGCCGACTTCGAGGACGCCTCCGCCCCCACCTGGGAGAACGTCATCCTGGGCCAGATCAACCTGGCCGACGCCTACACCCGCAACATCGACTTCACGGACCCGAAGTCGGGCAAGTCGTACGCGCTCAAGGCCGACGAGGAACTCGCCACGGTCGTCATGCGCCCGCGCGGCTGGCACCTGAACGAGCGTCACCTCCAGATCGACGGTCAGCAGGTCCCCGGCGCCTTCGTCGACTTCGGCCTGTACTTCTTCCACAACGCCCAGCGCCTCATCGACCTCGGCAAGGGCCCGTACTTCTACCTCCCGAAGACGGAGTCGCACCTGGAGGCCCGCCTCTGGAACGACGTGTTCGTCTTCGCGCAGGACTACGTCGGCATCCCGCAGGGCACCGTCCGCGCGACCGTCCTGATCGAGACGATCACGGCGGCGTACGAGATGGAGGAGATCCTCTACGAGCTGCGCGACCACGCCTCCGGGCTGAACGCCGGCCGCTGGGACTACCTGTTCTCCATCGTCAAGAACTTCCGTGACGGCGGCGCCAAGTTCGTCCTGCCGGACCGCAACGCGGTGACGATGACGGCCCCGTTCATGCGGGCGTACACCGAACTCCTCGTCCGCACCTGCCACAAGCGCGGCGCGCACGCGATCGGCGGCATGGCGGCGTTCATCCCGTCCCGCCGGGACGCCGAGGTCAACAAGGTGGCCTTCGAGAAGGTCCGCGCCGACAAGGACCGCGAGGCGAACGACGGCTTCGACGGCTCCTGGGTGGCCCACCCCGACCTGGTCCCGATCGCCATGGAGTCCTTCGACAAGGTCCTCGGCGACCGGCCGAACCAGAAGGACCGCCTCCGCGAGGACGTGCACGTCGAGGCGGCCGACCTGATCGCCGTCGACTCCCTGGACGCCAAGCCGACCTACCCCGGTCTGGTCAACGCAGTCCAGGTCGGCATCCGCTACATCGAGGCCTGGCTGCGCGGCCTCGGCGCGGTCGCCATCTTCAACCTCATGGAGGACGCGGCCACCGCCGAGATCTCCCGCTCCCAGATCTGGCAGTGGATCAACGCGGGCGTCGAGTTCGAGAACGGCGAGCACGCCACCCCGGAGCTGGCCCGCAAGGTCGCCGCCGAGGAACTGGCGAACATCCGCGCCGAGATCGGCGAGGATGCCTTCGCGGCCGGCCACTGGCAGCAGGCCCACGACCTGCTCCTGGAGGTCTCCCTCGACGAGAACTACGCGGACTTCCTGACTCTGCCGGCGTACGAGCAGCTCAGGGGCTGAGCCTTCAGGAAGCAGGCTTGTCCGAGTGGCCCAGGGACTTCCCCGGGGCCACTCGGTCGCGTACGGCCTGCTTGACGGCCGTCGGCTCGGGGAAGCCCTGGTCGCGGCGGTCCCAGACGACCTCGTCATCGACGCGGACGACGAAGACGCCGCCCTTGCCGGGTTTCAGCGCCAGTTCGGACAGCTCCGCCTCGAAGGTCGTGAGCAGTTCCTGCGCGAGCCAGGCGGCGCGGGGCAGCCATCTGCACTGGGTGCAGTACTCGATCTCGACCCGCCCCGACCCGCGCAACGAAGCCTCCGTCATCCGAGGTGCACCGACCAATCCTGTTCCGCGGCCGGCTTGCCGTGCAGGTCGGGGACCCGCTTGAGCCAGTTCGGCCGCCCTTGCTGGGTCTTCGCCACGCGCTGGGCCTCTTCGGCCGCCAGTTCCGCGCGGCTGGGGAATTCGGTGGGCAGCCAGGCCTCGGACGCCCGCACGCGCGCGTGGAGGTACGTCACATAGGCCTCGCGGGCCTCGCCGGGTGAGGCGAAGTCGGTGAGCCAGGCGTCCGGCACCTCCGCCACGATCGCGCGCAGCAGTTCCTCAGTGACCCTGGGCGCGAGTTCGGCGTCGGCGGCGCGCAGGTCGGGTCCGTAGTGGCCGAGGGCGTGGTGGCGGAAGTCGTACGCCTTCTCGGGTTCGGAGCCGTCCCAGCGGTGGTGGAAGACGAGGGCGGCGCCGTGGTCGATCAGCCAGAGGCGGGGCGGGACGGTCCCGAGCGTGGGCCAGACCATCAGGTTGGAGCTGTGGACCGTACGGTCGACGTTCGCGGTCAGGGCGTCCAGCCAGACGATCCGGCCCGCCTCCAGCGGATCGACGCGGAAGGTCTTGGCGACCTCCGGGGTGAAGTCCTTCGCGCCCGGCAGATAGTCCATGCCGAGGTTGACGCCGGCGCTCGCGCTGTGGAGGTCGCGCACCTCCTGGTGGGGCTCGCTGTCCGCGATCACCGGGTCGAAGTGGACCAGGACCAGCTCGGGGAAGCGCAGACCGAGCGCGCGGGCCAGCTCACCGACGATCACCTCGGCGACCAGCGCCTTGCGGCCCTGCGCGGAGCCGGTGAACTTGACGACGTACGTGCCGAGGTCGTCGGCCTCGACGACTCCGGGGACGGAGCCACCGGAGCGCAGGGGCTCGATGTAGCGGGTTGCGGTGACCTCTCTCAACATCTTCCAAGGCCCCATAGCTTGTTTGCCTTACATTCCACGGCAAGCTCCTGCGCGGTGCGGCCCTTGCTTCCGACCTCCGACATGAAGTGAGCATAGTAACCAAGCGTGACAGCCGGGGACGAGTGCCCGAGCCATCGTGCCAGCGTCACCACGGACTCCCCCGCCTCCAGCATGATCGAGGCGTAGGTGTGCCGCAGCACGCGGAAGCCGTCCTTCGGCGCCGCCTCCCACTGCCAGTCCTTCGCCCCCTGGCGCGCGGCGGGATGATGCCGGCCTTGGCCGGCGCCGGTTTCCAGGTGTAGGTGTTCCACGTGTTCACCGCCACGGCGTTACCGAATCGGGCGGTGAGCAGGAGGGAGAACTTCCTCCGCCGCTTGTCCGCCTCCGGCTTCCCCCAAAGGAGTTCCACCGGCGCCTTCGGCCACCGTACGGACTTCGCGTGCATGGGGTTCCTGGCGAGACGCTTGTCATCGACGGCTGCCTCCAGAATGCTGGACAGCTCGGACAGGATGCCGCGCCGGTAGTCGACCGAGGAGACCGTTGTCTCCAGCTTGGCCATGTACGCGCGGAGTTCGGCCGCCGTGGTGTTCCGGAGCGGAAGTTCGCCCTGGGTCTTTGGAACACCCCTTGTACCCGGCGCCCAATGTGAGGCGATGTATTCGGCCAGCGTGATGGATCCATCGCGCGGGTCCACGAAGTCGCTCTACAGCGTGTGGCGCCTCATGTATTGGCGGTACGGCTGACCCGTTGCTCGGGAATCGCGCTCACAGGGTTCAGGGCGGTGTTGGAGCGGGAGTCGGCCTGTTCTTGTTCGTGGACCCACGGATCGAGGGTTCCCCGCCGGTACATGACGCGACCGCGAGGCCCCGCGCGGAAGCTTGGGGGTCCCTGCTCGTCCATGCTGCCTTCGGGCAGGTAGCGGCGGGGGAAGGCCATCCATTCGTCGCGCATGTCGAAGAGCACGGCGGTGACCAGCCGCAACAGGGCGTCGTCGGTGCGCGCTTGATCTCCCGGTCGATCCGTTCCATCGGGTCAGTCGACTGGATCTCCGCGTCGCGGCGAGGAGCGCGAACAGGGCCGGCAGAGCTGCCCCGAGGCCTGACCAACGGCGGGTGCGGAACACGGCAAGTCCCTTTCGACGGCAGCCAGTTCGACATTCCGAACGCTGTACGTAACTTCGACCAGAAGATAGGCATCAGCCAAAGTCCCGTCAACGAAACTGACAAGCTTGATTCCAGAAAACCTCTCCAGGCGCGGGAATCGACGTGAGGGCATCCAGCGCCCGGCCGGTCCGGCTGCGTCGCAGGTGTTGACGCACTCGGCTCAATACGCTTAACGTCTGGCCGACCTTACGGACATTGTCCGAAACATCGAACAGCGTTTATGCCTGGCGGGAACAGGGCTACGGATGCCGTGCCCTCAGCCGAACACCAGCACGGAGCTTTCGACCACGTCGAATATCGCCGCGAGGGGCGGAGCCGCGGTCACTCGACGTCGATTTCGCATACTCCGACGCCCTCTGGGCCCGGGCAGGGGAGAAACGGTATCGCCGGACGACAGGGCGCCGCAGCGCCCCGAAAGTGAAGCGCTTCAGAGGCCGATGGGGGGTGGACGGGAGCTTCCCCTCGACCTCACCGTCACCCCGCCGTGGCACCCCCGCATAGACAGGAGATGTGCATGTCCGCGCTTCGCGCTCGGCTGATGGCGATGTTGCTCGCCGCCTGCCTGCTCTTCACAGGCCAAGCTCTGATCACCCCGGAACGGGCGGCCGCCGCCGACCCGGGGTACCTGATGACGCACTTCATCGGGGAGGGGTCGACCGGCCAGCAGATGTACTTCTCGTACAGCGCGGACGGTCTGAACTGGACCGATCTCAACGGCGGGGGGATGACCCTGCGCTCCACGGTGGGCACCCGCGGCGTACGCGACCCCGCACTCGTGCGCTCACCCGACGGCAGCAAGTACTGGATCATCGCGACCGACCTGTGCATCAGCTGCGGCCAGTCATGGAGCGACTCCATCAACAACGGCAGCCGCAGCCTCGTGGTGTGGGAGTCGACGGACCTGGTCACCTGGTCCCAGCCGTGGCTGCTGAACGTGGCCGGTGCGATCCCCGACGGGCGCAACGCCTGGGCGCCGGAGGCGATCTGGGACTCCGCCACCAACAGCTACGTCCTGTACTGGGCGACGAACAAGCCCCTCAACGGTGTGACGAAGCACCGCATCTACTACGCCCGCACCACCGACTTCCGTACGATCACCACTCCGCAGATCTACATCGAGCGCCCCGGCACCCAGGAGATCATCGACACCCAGATCGTCGAGGTGCCGTCCGGTGTCGGCAACTTCCGCTATGTGCGGGCCTCCGGCGACGGCCAGATCACGATCGAGGGCAGCAACTCGATCCTCGGCACCTGGACCAACCTGGGCAACCTCTCCGGCATCGGCCTGACCGGCGCGCAGGTGGAGGGTCCGATGTGGGTGAAGTTCCGTGACCGCAACGAGTGGGCCCTGTACCTCGACCAGTACGCGGCCGGCAAGGGCTACATGCCGGTCCTGACGACCAGCCCCTCCACCCCGTCCGCCTCCGGCTCCTACCGGATTCCGGCCGCCGGCACCTACAACCTGGGCGGGACGAAGAAGCGCCACGGTTCGATCCTGACCCTGACGGCCGCCGAGGACGCCCGGATCCAGGCACGCTGGGCCAACGTCCCGGGCAAGCGGCTGCAGTCCTTCAACTTCCAGGACCGCTACGTGCGGCACGCCAACTTCGATGTGCGCATCGACCAGAACGTCACGAACCAGGACGCCCAGTTCCGGCCGCGGCCCGGTCTGGCCGGCTCCGGCACCGTCTCCTTCGAGTCGGTGAACTTCCCCGGCTACTACCTGCGGCACGACGGAGCCGACTTCCAGCTCGTCCACAACGACGGCACCACCGCCTTCGCCGAGGACGCCACCTTCCGCCAGGTCGCCGGGCTCGCCGACTCGGCCTGGTCCTCATTCCAGTCGTACAACCACCCCGACCGCTACATCCGCCACTACGCCTTCCAGCTGAAGCTCGAAACGATCACCACCGCGACGGGCCGCGCCGACGCCACCTTCCGGCTGACCAGCTGACCCGACAGCGCCGCCGGCGCCCGCCTCGAGGGCGCCGGCAGCGCACCGAACCGGCCACGGATTCCGCACGCCGCATACGGCCGGCACGAATTCGTCGCCCTGCTCGACGAAGCCTTCGCCGCGCCTAAGTGCGGGCGACGCACTCGAAGGCACCCTGTGCGTCGACGGTCCGGTCCTCAAGTGGCAGGAGGTTGTGCACGACAACGGGGGCGGCGTCTTTGTCGTCGTCACCCAGCTGATCCCACTGCTTGAGGCGGTGCCGCCGGTGCGGAGCCAGCGTGGTCGGCGGCGGCGCCGCCCGGACGTGGTGCTGGGCGACGGGGCTACGACCACGACAAGTACCGCCACCTGGTCTGGGATCTCGGCGTGAAGCCGCTGATCGCCCGCCGGGGCACTGAGCACGGCTCCGGCCTGGGCACCCAACGCTGGGTCGTGGAGCGCGCGTTCGCCCACCTGCACAGGTCCCGCCGCCTGCGGATCGGCTGGGAAGCGCGTGACGACATCCACGAAGCCTTACTCACCCTCGGATACGCACTGATCTGCTGGCGACGCCTGAACTCAGCTGTCGCTCGCTAGTTTTTCTGCAAGGTGCGCGTGACACCCGCGATGACGGCGGTCGTCAGCACCCAGCCGAGGGCGATCAGTAGGTAGGCCAGCCACTGGAGGCTGCCGTCCGACCAGTACCAGGCCGTGCGCTGACCCAGACCACCGATGGGGATCAGGAGGTCGAGTGTGTAGACGAGGGGCTGGAAGGGGGCGCCTTCGCCTTGTTTGACTTGGGTGGGGGAGTGCGCGTGGAAGGCCAGGGCGCCCAGCAGGGTCAGCGCAAGGAGCCAGACTCCAGCCAGCCAGGGGCGGTAGCCATAGCCGACGGTCACGTCGAGCAGGTGCCCCCAAACACGCGCGGCCGGGGACAGCGTACGGCGCCGGTGGCGCTGTTTGGCCAGGAGCACGCGGCGGGCGTCGTCGTCGTGGCCGGCCGTCCGGTACCAGCTCGCCAACTGCTCATACGGCTGTGGGCTGTAGCCGGGGCTGCGTCGTATCCACGCCACACGGTCTGCCACAGACCCTCGACGCCCCACCGCCTCCCGTCGTTCGCCCGCCTCGACCGCCTTGATGGAGCCGTAGACGAAGCCATCCAGCTCCACCACGTCCGGCCAGCTGTGCTCGTTGTCGTGGAGGTAGGACACCTGCGCGCCCCGCAGGTCCACAGTGCCGTACGGTCGTCGGGCGAGGTTGAAGTCGAAGTCGGTCACCCGCATCAGGAGGCCGGCCAGGGCCGGGCCATCGCCGTCGGGCGCCGCGTTCAGGACGGCTCCTTCGAAGGTCAGATTGTCCGAGACCTGGGCGCCCCGCAGCCTCACGGTCCCGTCCGCGGTGAAGCCCCCGGAGAAGTTGAGCGTCGACGCCACGACGTTGTCCAGGGCGAGGGCCACTCCGCGCGGACCTGGGCGCCCCAACGGTACCGGGCGCTCCAGGTGTGCACCCTGCATGAACAGTCCACCCGGCAACTGCGCTCCCAGCAGGCGTATCCCGCCACGGGCGGTGAACCCGTGCATGCAGAAGACGCCGCCTCCCATGTCGAGGCCGTCCGCGATCACGGCCCAGCCCTCGGGCACGCACACCCGCGTGCCATTCAGCACCAACTCACCCGCCACCGAGGCATTCAGAAGATCCAGGCACCCCTCCACGCGCGACCGTGACAGATCGAGGTGCCCCTCGACACGCACCAGAGCGACTTCGAGGCCCGGCAGCCAGCTGTCCACGATGCGGATCGTCCGGGCCGACGCCCCGTGGAGCCTCGGCGCTTCCTCGAACCAGCACCCCTCGATCCGGAGAGCCTGACCGAGTTCCACGTCCGAGAGATCAAGACAGCCGCTGATGCGCGCGCCGACGAGCCTCACACATGCGGCGGCGCCTGGTCGCGCGGCGTTCGCACCCGAGAGCAGCGCCGCGATCACGGCGGCACGAATCGTCCGTCCGGGGCCCCACCGGCCACCTTCGGTGACTCGATCGTCATCGGGCACACCCGCGCGCAGGTCCACGCGGTGTCCATCGGGGAACGCATCCCACAGCTCACGCTCCGGTGAAGTCAACTCGTCGTATGAGAGCACTCATGCAGAGTAGTGATCTTCCTTAGCGCCCGCCTTGCCCAACTACGCACGCACGAGCCTGAAACAGCTGAGAGACCATGCGGGCAGGTCAGCCCTGGGGATAGACGCATCACCGCAGGTCAACGCCCCCTGGGTGGACAACTTGACGACGTACGTGCCGAGGTCGTCGGCCTCGACGACTCCGGGGACGGAGCCGCCGGACCTCAGCGGGGTCACGTATCGAACAGCAGTCACGTCGCGCAGCAGACCGGCCAGGGTAATTCAGATCATGGGCCGGCCAGCGGGTTCGGAAGGGGCAGGTAGCGGGCGTCGGCGCCGTCGGCGTTCGTCCAGCGCAGGAGCAGGTTCGTCTTGCCGGGGAGGGTGGGGGCGGACAGCAGGGCCGGGATCTCGGGGAGGTCGTGGCGGGCGAGTTCGCGGCGGGCGGCGGGCCAGGGGTCCAGGGTCGGGTGGCGTTCGACGAGGGCCTCGGCGATCTCCACGAGATGGTTGACGACCAGGCAGTACACCAGCCGCTCCCAGCCGGCCGCCCGGGACACCTCCGGCAGCAGCTTCACGCCCTCGGCGTCCCGGAAGACGGCCTGTACGGGGGTGCCGTCGGCGTCGACGGCGACGAGTGTGTTCTGCAGATGCGCCTCCAGTACGACGCCGTGCTCCGCGAAGGCCGTGAGGGCGGGCGGCACGACCGCGCCGAGATACGCCTCCCACCAGGCCGCCGGGTCCGCCGCCGCGCCGAGCGGGCTGCCCTCGAAGCCCTCCACGAGGGCGGCGGCGAGCAGCGGGGTCGAGCCGGGCGGCAGACGGTCGTGGAAGCCGTCGCGGACCAGGACGGCTAGTTCCTCGAAGGCGAAGTCGGCGGTGCGGTAGCCGCGGTCGGACAGCCAGGCCGCGCGGCCGACGGCGAGGGCGGCGGTGGCCGCGGCGTCGGTGCGGCGCAGCTTCAGCAGGTCGTGGCGCCACAGCCGGCGGATGTCGTTGGTGATCCGCACGTCGAGGCTGAACTTCAGGAACAGGTCGCGCTCGGGAGCGTAGAGCGTGCGGATCGCGGCCGTGGGCCAGGCGTCGAACCCGGTCGTGCCGAGCCGGATCAGCCGGCCGTCGGCGAAGGCGGGCGCGAGGTCCACGAGGCCGAGCTGCCAGGGGTGGGCGGGCAGCAGCCGATAGCCGGGCGGGGCGGCGCCGAGCGCGTCCAGGGCCGCGGTGTCGCCCTCCTCGACGACCGCGTCCTCGCGCAGGCCGAGCAGCGTCAGCGGGAAGCGGGCGTGCGCCTCGGGGGCGTACGGCAGCCAGCCCGCGACCGGGCCGCCGCCGCGCGCCTTGGGTGCGGGGTGGTAGGGGTGGCCGGTGAGGAGGCACTGCTCCGAGCGGAGGTAGGGGTCCTCCGGCGGCGTCGCACGCGCGCGTGCCGTGAGCAGGGCGGCCACCGCGTCCCGGCTGTCGATCATCTCGGCGGGCAGTTCGTGGTTGGACAGGCCGGTGTGGCGGCGCAGTTCGTCGGCGACGAGCTTGACGAGCTCGGTGTGCCCGACGCGCCGCCAGGTACCGTCCGCGCCGACCTCGGGCTCGGCGGGCCGCCGCGCGCCGAGCACCCGCAGCAGGCGGCCCGAGCCGGGCAGGCGGTACACCTGACGTCCGCCGGACGCCCCGTGGGGTTCGGCCACCTCGCGCAGCAGGCAGTTCAGCAGGGGCGCGACCGCGTGGGCGTCGGCACGGTCCGCGACGTCGGCGGCGCAGGGCGGGGTGAGGTGCACGCGATCCACTCGTTCTCTACGGTCCGTTCAGGACGGTCTCTGCAAGTCCGTTCAGGATGGTCTCTACGGTCCGTTCCAGGCGGGAAGACGATCAGTATGTCTGTCGTCGGCGCCTTGCCCGACGCCCTACTCGTACCCGAGGAGCCCGCCCGTGCACCGTCCCTCCAGCGCCGAGGCCGAGGTCGCCGCAGAACTGGCCGACGTACGCCCCGGACTCGCGTCGCGGTACGCCGCCGAGCTCCCCGGTGCCAGGGCGGCCGTCCTGACCCGCCTGTGGCGTGCCCTGGCGCACGAGCCGCTGCCCTGGATCGCCCGACGTGAGCGCGGCCTGGAGGGCCTCACCCTGCGCCTTTCGGACGGCCGCCTCCTGCACGGCCCGCACGCGGACCCGTACGCCACCGCCGCGTACGTCACCGTCGTACGTCTGGACCGGACGTCGTACGACGATCCGGCCCGCCTGATGACGGACCTGTCCGTGCCGCACGGGACGGCGTTCGCGGCCGAACTCGGTCACAGCGTCGCCTCGTTGGCGTTGTCGCGGGCCGGACGGGACCCTCACCCGAAGGAGTGGCCGGCGCGTGACTGGGAGTGGGAGCAGCGGGTGGTCGACGGGCATCCGTTCCATCCCAACTGCCGTTCCCGGCCGGGTTTCTCGGTCGCCGAGCAGCTGGCGTACGGGCCGGAGCACCGGCCGGTGGTGACGCTGGGGCTGGTGCCGGTGCGGGCGGACGAGTGCCTGGTGACGGGCGGGTGGCCGGAGGAGATGCGGGACGGGGGGCGGCTGCTGATCCCGGTGCATCCCTGGCAGGCCGAGCATGTGCTGAAGCGGCCCTACGACCCCTGCGGCGACGGCCTCGCCGCGCACCCGCTGATGTCCCTGCGCACCCTCGCCCTGCCCGACGGACCGCACGTCAAGACCGCGTTGAGCGCCCGGCTGACGTCCTCGGTGCGGGACATCTCGGTGTACTCGATCTCCCTGTCGGCGACGCTGTCGGACTTCGCCGAGACACTGGCGGCGCGGACGGACGGGCTGCTGCACATGACCCGCACCCTGGGGGCCGCGACGGCCGACTCCCCCGATCTGGCGGCGGTGTTGCGCGAGTCGCCGCGGGAGTACGCGGGGCCGGGCGAGCGGGTCGTGCCCGTGGCGGCGCTCCCCACCACCGAGCTACCCGAATCCCCCGGGTGGCTGGCCGAGTTCACGCGTCTGGCGCTCACCGTGGGGCTGCGGCTGCTGGAGTCGGGTGTGGCGCTGGAGGCGCACGGTCAGAACCTGCTCGTGGTGCTGTCGGCGGACGGCTCCCCGGTGCGGCTGGTCTACCGCGACCTCGCCGACATCCGCATCAGCCCGGCCCGGCTGGCCCGGCAGGGCATCCCGATGCCGGAGCTGACCGGCCGGATCGTCACGGACGACGTGCCGACCCTGCGCCGCAAGCTGTTCGGCTCGCTGGTGGCCGGGGCACTGGCGGGTACGGCGGGCTCGGGGCCGGCGTTGCGCGGGGCACTGGAGGCGGTCGTACGGGAGTTGCCGGCCACCGTGGATCTCGCCGCGCTGCGCGACGAGCCGCTGCCGACGAAGGCGCTGTCGCTGATGCGGCTGTCGCCGGGAACGCCGGGGGATCAGTGGGCGGAGCTGCCCAATCCGCTGGTCACCGAGGTGTTCTGACCGTGCTCCGGCAGGTGTACGGGCAGGCGTTCCGAACCCGTTTTGAAGCGTGACACCTCTGATCAATAAGATCCGCCGATGATCAGAACACAACGGCTGGCGGCCGGGGCCTGCGCCCTGCTCGCCGTGCTCACGGCCGGGATAGCCTTCCCGGCCGGGGCGAGCGCCGACGAGACCACCGCCACCGCTCCGAAGGTCGATCTGGTGATCGACGTCAGCGGTTCGATGCGGGCGAAGGACATCGACGGCCAGTCGCGGATGGCCGCGGCGAAGCAGGCCTTCAACGAGGTGCTGGACGCCACCCCCGAGGAGGTCCAGCTCGGCATCCGCACCCTCGGCGCCAACTACCCGGGCGACGACCGCAGGACGGGCTGCAAGGACACCGCGCAGCTCTACCCGGTCGGCCCGCTGGACCGCACCGAGGCCAAGACGGCGGTGGCGACGCTGACGCCCACCGGCTGGACGCCGATCGGTCCCGCGCTGCTGAAGGCGGCCGAGGACCTGGACGGCGGCGAGGGCTCCAAGCGGATCGTGCTGATCAGCGACGGCGAGGACACCTGCGCCCCGCTCGACCCGTGCGAGGTGGCCCGCGAGATCGCCGCCAAGGGCATCGGCCTGACCATCGACACGCTCGGCCTGGTCCCGAACACCAAGCTGCGGCAGCAGCTCAGCTGTATCGCCGAGGCGACCGGCGGCACCTTCACCTCGGTCGAGCACACCGACGAACTCGCCGACAAGGTCAACCAGTTGGTGGACCGGGCGGCCGATCCGGTGGTGACGCCGGTGGCGACGACGGGCGCGGACCAGTGCGCGAAGGCGCCCACGCTGAAGTCCGGTCTGTACACCGACCGCGAGGAGTTCGGCCAGCAGCGCTGGTACCGCGTGGACGTCCCGGACGGCTATGAACTGCGCGCCTCCGTGAGCGTGGCGGCCGACCGCGAGGTGAACCCGTCGTACGGGCTGCTGCTGCGGGCGACGACCGAGCGCGGCCGGGAGATCGTCCGCGGCGAGGCGGCCGGCAACGGCCGTACCGACGTGATCTCGACGGGTCTGCGCCACCCGAAGGCCGAGCGGGAGGACGTGGCGGGCGAGGTCGCGCCCGAGACGGTGTGTCTGCAGGTCACGCACTCCTTCTCCGCGTCGAGCGGGGTGAAGACCACTCCCGGCCTGCCGCTGGAGCTGACGGTCGACATCGTGGCGGGACCGTCGGCAGCGAGCGACGTGGCCGCCTTCGGTCTCGGGCGCGGCTGGTGGCTGCTCGGTGCGCTGATCCTCACCGGCTTCCTCGCCGGTCTCGTCTGGGGCTGGCTGTCGCGCTGGCGGGTCGCGGTCTGGAGGACCAACTGATGCGGATCACACGAGTGTTGAGCACGACCGCGCTGCTGTTCGGGCTTGCGGTCACCCCGGCGGTCGCCGACTCCACACCGTCGCCGAGCGCCTCGGAGGACGGCGGCGCGCCGACCCAGGCGGGCACCTCCTACCGTACGGCGACAGAGATCGAGCAGGGGCAGACGGCCACGGCGAGCGCCTCCACCGGCGACTACCTGTACTGGTCGTTCCCGGCGGACGCCGGACAGCGCCCCACCGTCAAGGCGACGGTGAAGCTGCCGGACACGCACGCCGCCGAGACCTGGCAGATCGATGTGTACGACGGTCTGCGGCGCCGCCAGGCATGCCAGTACGGGGCGCAGACGCGGACCGCCGCGGCGGACGCGGCCTCCGTCGAGCTGGACTGCGTGCTGCGCACCGTCCGCGCCTGGTCGGAGCCCTGGGCCGATGACCCGCTGCCGGGCACGTACTACATCCGGCTGACGGTCGTGGACGTCCCCACCTCCGACCTCGGTCTGCCGGTCGGCGCCGAGGTCCGGGTCGACTCGAAGGACGTCGGCGGTGCGGCGGCGGTGGACGGGTCGCTGGCGGAGCCGCTCGTGCCGGGCGTCGCCGTGAAGTCGAAGGACGACGAGGACAGTTCGTCCGCGTCGGCCGTGCTGTCCAGCATCGAGCCCGAGGACGGCTGGGCCTCCGGCTGGTGGTCCGACCGGTGGGTGTGGACGGCGATCGGCGGCGCGCTGGCCGCGCTGGCGGGTATCGGCGGTCATGCGCTGACGCGCGGGTCGGGCAGGCCGACGCGGGTGCCGCCGGGCGCCTGACGGTTCGCCAGGAGGCCCGCCGCGCCGAGGTGCGGCGGGCCTTCGCTTCTCATTCGTCCCGCAACGCCTTCGCCAGGACGCCGTCGCCGGTCACCTCGATACGACCGGCGCGCACCGCCTCCGCGACGCTCAACTCCCCCCGGCCGACGGCCCCGCACGTCTCGGCGTCGAGGACGAGCCGGGCGTCGGGCTCGGTCAGTGCGGGCCCCTCGCTGTACACGGGATCCTCCTCGGTACCGGCCCAGAGGTGGAAGACGCCTTCCTCCAGGTGGACCTCCACCAGCCCCTGCCCCTGAAGGCCGCGCAGCAGCGGCAGCGCGAACCAGTGCGCCCGCACCGCGTCCGTCGGCCGCCGCTCCCCCAGCTCGGCCTGCCCCCACGCGCCCAGCGCCTGGAGCACGGGCAGCAACTCCCGTCCCCGGGGCGTGAGTTCGTACACGTAGGCCGCGCCGGGCGGGGGCAGCCGGCGGCGTGTGGTGAGCCCGTCGCGCTCCATGTCCTTCAGCCGTGACGCGAGTACGTCCGTGCTGACGCCCGGCAGGTCCGCGTGGAGGTCGGTGTAGCGACGCGCGCCGGCCAGCAGCTCCCGGACGATCAGCAGGGTCCAGCGGTCGCCGACGACGTCGAGCGCCCGGGCGGCGGAACAGTACTGGTCGTAGCTTCGGCGAGGTGACATGCGACGCAGTCTAGACATGTTGTTGGACTTTCCAAGCTCGAACTTGGTAAAACCAAGCAACACACGAAACCGGAGGGGCGAGCGCGCATGGAGTTCCGGCAGTCGAGCAAGCTGAGCGAGGTCTGCTACGAGATCCGCGGACCGGTGATCGAGCACGCGAACGCGCTGGAGGAGGCGGGCCACAGCGTGCTGCGCCTGAACACCGGCAACCCCGCTCTCTTCGGCTTCGAGGCGCCGGAGGAGATCCTGCAGGACATGATCCGGATGCTCCCCCAGGCGCACGGCTACACCGACTCGCGCGGCATCCTCTCCGCCCGCCGCGCCGTGGCCCAGCGCTACCAGACGCTCGGCCTGGAGGTGGACGTCGACGACGTCTTCCTCGGCAACGGCGTGTCCGAGCTGGTCTCCATGGCCGTACAGGCCCTGGTCGAGGACGGCGACGAGATCCTCATCCCCGCCCCGGACTTCCCCCTCTGGACGGCGGTGACGACCCTCGCCGGCGGCAAGGCGGTCCACTACCTGTGCGACGAGCAGGCCGACTGGTACCCGGACCTGGACGACATGGCGTCGAAGATCACGGACCGCACCCGCGCCGTGGTCATCATCAACCCGAACAACCCCACCGGCGCGGTCTACCCGAAGGAAGTCCTGGAGGGCATCCTCGACCTGGCCCGCCGGCACGGCCTGATGGTCTTCGCCGACGAGATCTACGACCAGATCCTGTACGACGACGCCGTGCACCACTCGGTCGCGACCCTCGCCCCCGACCTGGTCGTCCTCACCTTCTGCGGCCTGTCGAAGACGTACCGCGTGGCCGGCTTCCGGTCCGGCTGGCTGGTCGTCACCGGCCCGAAGCAGCACGCGAAGGACTACCTGGAGGGCCTGACGATGCTGGCCTCCATGCGGCTGTGCGCCAACGCCCCCGCGCAGTACGCCATCCAGGCCGCGCTCGGCGGCCGCCAGTCGATCCGGGAACTGACCAGGCCGGGCGGGAGGCTGTACGAGCAGCGCAACGTGGCCTGGGAGAAGCTCAACGAGATCCCCGGGGTGTCGTGCGTGAAGCCGAAGGGCTCGCTGTACGCCTTCCCGCGTCTCGACCCCGAGGTGTACAAGATCCACGACGACGAGAAGTTCGTCCTGGACCTGCTGCTCCGGGAGAAGATCCAGGTCGTCCAGGGCACCGGCTTCAACTGGCCCACACCCGACCACTTCCGGATCCTGACCCTGCCGTACGCGGACGACCTGGAGGCGGCGATCGGGCGGATCGGGCGGTTCCTGAGCGGGTACCGGCAGTAGCCGCAGGGGCGGCTGAGCCGGGTTTGCCGATGTTCGCCGATTCGCGATCACAGTGGAGGGGGATGTCATAGAGTGCGGCCACTGATCTCTGGGGTCAGGGATGGGGGAACCGGCAGGTGTTCTTGTCTCGGAGTGGGTCCGACTCGCCATCGTTCTTACGCGGCCGTACCGCCCTTCTGCTCCTGCTCGTCGTCGTCGGGGGCAGCCCGTGGGCGCAGCGCCCGGTCCGGGACTTCTACATCGAGAAGTTCTACATGGAGCTCTCCGGCGACGAGACCCTGCGCACGCTCACCGAAGCGGCACTCGTCCCCGGCTGGGAATACTCCCTCGACCGGTACGGCAGCGTGACCTTCCTGGTCATCGACAACGTCTGCGTCGTGGTGCTGCTCGCGGGGCTCGCCCTCTTCGCGTCGCGACTGCTGCGCCACCGGGCGGGCTGGATCCGCTGTCTGGCCGTGGGTGTGCTGGCGAGCGAGGTCGAGGCCCTGCTGCGGGTAGGCCTGCTCGACGCCTTCATCCCGGACGCGGAGATGTCACCGGCCGGAACCCTGCTGAAGGACCTCACGCTCTCGGCACTCGTCTTCGGCCTGGCGGTCGGCGCTCTGCTCGCGCTGCTGACCGCAGAGCCACTCACCACCCGCGTCCCGAGGTCCGTCACCGCCCCGAGATCCGTCGCCGCCCCGAGGACGTCACCGGCCAGGAGGAGAAAGGGAGGGCTCGGCATGACGACCCCACAGGTCCGCATGCCGGTCGGGAGCACACCGGGTGATGTCACCCGCTATCTGTGCACCGCGGCCTACGTGGACGAACGCTTCGCCGACCGGGTGGTGGAAGAGGTTCTGGCCGACGAGGCCAGTGCCGTGGCACCCTCCCCCGATGTCGACCTGGTGTCTGTGGCACGCCACTGCCTGACGGCACAGGAACTGCGTCACGGGCGCGACCTGCGCCTGGCGGGGGCGTTCGCCGTCGTGGCGGTGCTCGCACCACTGTGGCTGCTGTACGTCGCGTTGCTCCTGTCGACCACTCGGCGCCCCGGCGCCCGGCTGAGCCTGGCCACCCGCGGCCACCACCAGCCCGGCAGCAGGGCGCTGGTGTCCGGCGCCGTCACGGCCGGGGTGGTGGTACTGCTCGCCTTCTACTTCGCCTCCCTGGTCTCGTCGCTGCCGGTGCCGGGCTTCTTCGGCTGGCTGCTCGGCTCCTATCTGGGCGGGGTGCCGGCCGTCCTGGCGTCGATCGGGGTGGTGGTGTTCGCCCACGTGACGGTCCTGGACCACGACCGGGACATCGACCAGCTGCTGCGCACCACCATGACCCGTGACACGTTCGCCCTGCAGCCCCGCCCCACCGTCCCGCGGCGGAAATGGATGGCCGAGCGGCTCGCGGCCGTCCGGCAGGCCCAGGTCGGCAACGTCACGGTGTACAGCGGGTACACCCCGTTCGTCGGCTACTCGGAGACCAGCTCCAAGTGGTCGCTCTCGGTGCCGCTCCTGCCCGCCGACGACCGGGCCGGCCTGACCGCACGCCCCGCCGAGCCGGAGCCCTTCACGGTCGCCGAACTCGTCGACCACGTCCGCGCACGACTGCGCGCGGTCGCCGTGCGCGGCGTCACCGACGGGGCGGCGAAAGCCGGCGAGGAGACGGAACCCGGCGAGGAGGCGCTCGGGTCGCTCGTCATCGAGGACCGAGTCTTCGCGAACGGCACGACCATCGGTGACGACGAGCGGTTCATCGAGGCGGAGCGCAGCATCACCCCGACCGTCCGGCTGTCCCCCGAAGAGGTCGAGCAGATCATGCTGCGTCCGACCGGGACCGTCCGCCACTATCTGGCGGTGCACGTCCCGATGTGGGGCGGGGACGTGGTGCCGAGCGTGTTCCTGCACTTCTCGACCGCGGGCAGAACACTGCACCTGCACTGCGACAACCACGTGCTCGGCCCGGTGGCCGCGGACTACCACGCCGTGGACCGCCTGCGCGGCCCGCTCGGCCCCGACGGCAGGCGTGGCCTGCTGCTGGCTTCCCTCGCCCGCACCGGCGGCGCCTTCTTCGCCGCGCCGTACCGGGCACTGCGCCACGCTCGCTTCGAGACCCGGCACACCCGGCGCATGGTGGACGAGCTGAAGGCCATGGAGCAGGACCCGGTCTTCGACTACGGCGCCCGGGTGAGCATCAGGGAGATGGCGCTGAGCCCCGACTACCACAACTACTTCCAGGTCGTGGACTCCGGCCGCGTCGTCTCCCTCGTGGAACGCCACACCCTCGCCGCCATCCGGGAGTTCCTCGACGCGCACGGCTACGACATCACCGATTTCCGCACCCAGCAGCAGACGATCCTCAACCAGGGACTCATCCAGCAGGGCGGGACGAGCATCATCGGCAACCAGGCGATCGGCGCGGGCGCGACCGCCACCCAGAACATCCCGCAGCAGTCCGGCGCCTCCGCCCGCAGCGCCGCCGGCGGCTCCGACAAGTAGGCGGCTCCGACAAGTAGGGGACTCTCATGCGAAACGACGACGGGCGCCAGGGCCCTCCCGTCAACAAGGGCGTCATGATCAGCGGCGGCACCCAGTACGTGGGCAACCAGGCCGTGGGAGACAGCGCCCAGGCTTCCTCCGGCGCCGTCTCCTTCCAGACGCAGGACCCGGAGCAGGCCGCTCGCACCGCCCGGCTCCTGGCCGTCGTCGAGGGGTTGCTGGAGGAGTACCGCACCGCGCTCGCCGACCCCGACGCCACCAGCAGGGAACTGCGCCGGCTGCGCGAGGAACTCCAGGAGGAGGAGCCGGAGCCGACCGTCCTGCGGCGCGCCCTGCACCGGCTGAACGAGTTCGTCCAGCCGGTGGCCCCGCTCGTCGTCGCGGTCGGACAGCTCGCGCAGTCGGTGCAGGGCCTGCCGGGGGTCTGAACCGGCCGTGCGGTACGACGACGGCCGTCCGGACGGGCCCGGCGCAGGCCGTCCGGCCCAATCCGCCCTGCGGCCGTCGGCGACGCTGTGGCACGGTGCTGGGAGGCGAGCGGGAAGGGCACGCACGTGGGTGATCTCTTTCTCGTCCGGCACGGGGAGACCGAGTGGTCGCGGTCCGGTCGGCACACGGGCTCGACGGACGTGCCGCTCACCGAGCACGGCCGGGACGAGGCGCGGCGGCTGGTCCCGCTGATCCGTTCCCATCGGATCGGGGCCGCCTTCGTCAGCCCCATGCGGCGGGCGCGGGAGACGGCGGAGCTGATCGGGCTGCACGACGTGCGCGTCGACGTCGATCTGCGGGAGTGGGACTACGGCGGGTACGAGGGGGTCACGACCGTCGAGATCCAGCGGGAGCGGCCGGAGTGGTTCCTGTTCCGGGACGGGGTCGCGCCGGGTCCGCCCGACCGTCCCGGGGAGAACCCCGAGCAGGTCGGTCGGCGCGCCGACCGCATGCTGGGCAAGGTGGACGCGGCGCTCGCCCAGACCGAGGGGGCCGTGGTGCTCGTGGCGCACGGGCACTTCCTGCGGGTGCTCACGGCCCGGCGGCTCGGGCTGCCGGCAGCGGACGGGGCGCTGTTCCAGCTGGCGACGGGAACGGTGTGCCGGCTGAGCACGGAGCACGGGCGGCCGGTGATCGCCGGGTGGAATGTCAGACCCGGGTCGTAGCCTTCCCAGCAGATGGGGCGTGTGCCTGCCCGGCAGGGGCCGGAGCAGTCGGGACCACGCCCACGTCGACGCCCACACCCGCGTCGACGCCCACCCGGGGAGGAGCACGCCGTGACCCGACCGCCGACCGCCGCCCAGCGGCGTGTCATCGACGCCGCCGACCCGGTCACGGGACGGCTCAGGGGTACGCAGGCGCAGCTCGCGGCGCTGGTGAAACGAGGGCTCGCCTTCCGGCACCCGCGGCCGCCGCACGATCACTTTCTGACACCGGCCGGGCATCGGATACGGGAAGCGGAGCCGACGGCGCCCGCGCAGGCCGAGACTCCCGCGGCCCGTGGGGTGTTCGCGGCCCGGATCGGCGGCGAGGAGGACCCGCCGAGGAGCGGACCGGCCCGGGTCCGCGAAGTGCACAGTGCCTGGCAGGGGCTGCTGGAGCTGCGCCGGATGACCAACCCGGACGGGGCGACGGACCGGCCGTGCGGATGGGAGCGTACACATCTGGTGCAGGCCGCCGCGCTCGCTCTGGAGGCCGCCGGGCACCGTGCGGCCGGGCCGGACGCCGAGGAGGGGTACCGGGTGCGGGCCACCCCTCAGCCGGAGGCGGTCGCCGTGCACGAGCCGGACGGCGCGCGGCTGCGGGCCTGCGCCGCCACACTTGAGGGGGCGGGGTGGCAGGTCGGCGAGCACACCGAACCTCGTACAAGAGCGCGATATCTGCTGGCATCCCCACGCCGGGCATGACGGGCATGCCAAGATCGGTGCACAGGGCATCGAAGGCGAGAAGAGGAAGCAGTGAGCGAGCCGTTTTCCGTCCGGGTCACCGTCCGCGGCTACGAGACGGATGTGCAGGGGCACCTCAACCAGAGCGTGTACATCAACTATGCGGAGCACGCCCGCTGGTCGTTGCTCCAGGCCGCGGGCATCAGCCAGGCGGGCCTGATAGGCAAGGGCGTCGGCCCCGTCGCGCTGGAGACGACGATCCGCTACAAGCGGGAGCTCCTCGCCGGTGACGAGGTCGACGTGACCTGCGCCTTCGAGTGGTCGGGCGGCAAGACGTTCCGGATCGAGCAGATCGTTCGCAAGACGGACGGCACGGTGGCGGCCGAGCTCACGGCGGTCGGTGGCCTGCTGGACCTCAAGGAGCGCAGGATGGTCGCCAACCCGCAGGACTACTTCAAGGAACTGGCCACGGACCCGAGCTTGTTCGGGCTCTAGTCACACCGACTCCGGTGCGCCTCCTACCAACTCGCGTTCCAGGGAGGGACGTTGATCGCGGCTGGGGGCCTCTGGTGCCGGTGACGGCCTTGTTGAGGAAGCGTCAGAACTGAGCACAACCATTCGCATACCCGGTGGGTCACACCATGTAGGAGCAACCACCTCCAATGGAGACCAGGGGGAAATATGCGATACGCGCGTTCTGTCCTGTCCGCTGCCGCGTTGGCGGCCCTGACGGTGGGCACCACGGCCGCCCTCACGGCGCCCGCCTCCGCCGCGCCCAACACCACCCCGCAGAAGGTCTGCGGGAGCAGCTACAAGACGGTGAACTCGGCGGCCGTCGGCTCGCTGGGCACCATCTACCTGACGTACAACGCGTCCAACGGCAAGAACTGCGTGGCCACCATCCGCAACAACCCGGGCACCGCCTTGGACATGTCGGCGTGGATCTACGTGTCCGACACCGAGGAGTACGACGAGGACTACGGGCAGTACACGTCGTACGCCGGACCGACCTACGTCTACGGCAAGGCGCACTGCGTGGACTGGGGCGGTCACATCAAGAACGTGTACGTGCAGGTGACGGGCTCCAACTGCGGCGCCCTCAAGGAGAACCGGGTGACCTTCACCCGGTGACCCGGTGACCCGGTGACCCGGTGACCCGGTCACGGGGACATCGCTCGCCCCGGCGGACTCCCGAAGTTCCGCCGGGGCGAGTTCGTTTCTCAGTCGGCGCCGCTGCTGGGCCGCCGTATGCCTGGCGCTCAGCAGCCCCGCGTGACAGGGCTGAACACCCGGTGCTCCCACGTGATCAGGCGGAGCTGTTCAGCGAACCTCATGGTGTGGCGGGGGCCCGGGTCGTCGTCCCGGTGATCTCCTCTCCCGCCTCCATCGGGTGGGTCACGTCCTGGGCGTCCCGGACGCCCCTGCCGAGGTGGTTGAAGACCAGGTTGAGCAGGACCGCCGCCACACAGCCCGTCGAGATGCCGGAGTCGAGGACGATCCGCGCGGTCTCCGGGAAGGCGTGGTAGAACTCCGGCGCCGTGATCGGGACGATGCCTACGGCGAGCGAGACGGCGACGATCAGGACGTTGTTGTCCTTGTCGAGGCCGGCCCGGACGAGGGTCTGGATGCCGCTCGCGGCGACCGATCCGAAGAGGACGACGCCCGCGCCGCCGAGTACCGGGCGCGGTACGACCGCGATGAGGGAGGCCGCCATCGGGCACAGGCCCATCAGCACCAGGAAGCCGCCGCCGACGGCGACGACGTACCGGCTGCGGATCTTCGTCATCGCGACCAGGCCGATGTTCTGCGCGAACGCGCTGCACATGAAGCCGTTGAACAGCGGGCTGATCGCCGAGCCGAGGGTGTCGGCGCGCAGGCCGGCCGCGATGGTCTTCTCGTCGGCCGGGCGGTCGACGATCTCGCCCAGCGCCAGCATGTCGGCCGTCGACTCGGTCATCGACACCACCATCACCACGCACAGCGAGACGATCGCGGCGAGCTGGAACTGCGGGGCGCCGAAGTGGAACGGGGTCGGGAAGCCGATGACGTCCGCGTCCGCGACGGGTGCGAAGTCCGTGACGCCGAACGGGATCGCGATCAGCGTCCCCGCGACCAGGCCGAGCAGCACCGCGATCTGCTTGACGAAGCCCGTGGTGAAGCGGCGCAGGAGCAGCACTATGAGCAGGGTTCCGGCCGCCAGTCCCAGGTTCGTCGCCGAACCGTAGTCGTGGGCCGCGGGGTCGGGTCCCTGTGCCCAGCCGAAGGCGACCGGCAGCAGGGAGATGCCGATCAGCGTGATGACCGTGCCGGTGACCACGGGCGGGAAGAAGCGGACCGCCTTGCTGAAGAAGGGGGCGGCGAGGAAGCCGAGGAGGCCGGCGACGATGACCGCGCCGAAGATGACCGGCAGGGCGTCGGACTTGTCCTCGGTGGAGGCGACGATCGCGGTCATGGGGGCGACGCCGGCGAAGGTGACGCCGTTGACGAACGGCAGCCGGGCGCCGATCTTCCAGATGCCGAGGGTCTGGAGGAAGGTGGCGAGTCCCGCGGTGAACAGGCAGGCACCGGTGAGGAAGGTCAGGTCGGTGGCGCTCAGCCCGATGGCGGCGCCGACGATCAGGGGTGGGGCGACGACTCCCGCGTACATGGCGGCCACGTGCTGCAGGCCGGTGGTCGCCATTTTCAGGGCGGGGAGTTTCTCGTCGACGGGGTGAACGGGGTGGGCGGACACAGCGGCTCTCCTCCGGTCGGTTACACGGCGTCTCTGACGTGGGTTTCAGGGAGGTGGTGCGCGGTCGTGCGGGACCGGGGGACGGGCCCGTTCCGGGGGCGAAACGGAGACCGTTCCGGGGCGCACGCGTTCACGCGCGCCCCGGAGACGGCCGCCATGGACCCCGCTCGGGTCCACGGCCACCGGTCGGGAGCCGTCCCTCCCGACCGGAGATCTTCAACTGATCAGGCCTGCGTCAGGCCTGCGCCGCGATCCTCGCCAGACGCTGCGCCTGCTCCCGCGTCGAGCGGGCGATGGCGTCCTCGTCGGCCGTGAGCAACCGCCCGTTCTCGACGATCTGCCGGCCGTTGACGAACGACGCCGTGACCGGGGCGGCCGCGCCGAAGACCAGGGCGGTCACCGGGTCGGCGATGGAGGCGTGGGCGAGAGTGTCCAGCTTCCACAGCACGAGGTCGGCCAGCTTGCCCGGCTCCAGCGAGCCGATCTCGGCGGACCGGCCGAGGACCTGGGCGCCGCCGTACGTGCCGAGGCGCAGCGCCTGCCGGGCGTTCAGGGCGGCCTCGCGGTGGGCGCCGAGACGGTTGATGAGGAGCGCGTTGCGCAGTTCGGTGTGCAGTTCGCCGGACTCGTTGGAGGCGGTGCCGTCGACGCCGAGGCCGACCGGGACGCCGGCCGCGAGCATGTCGGGGACGCGGGCGATGCCGGCGGCGAGGCGGGCGTTGGACGACGGGCAGTGCGCGACGCCGGTCTTCGTGCGGGCGAAGGCGGCGATGTCGGAGTCGTTCATGTGGACGCAGTGCGCCATCCACACGTCCTCGCCGAGCCAGCCGGTGGACTCGAAGTAGTCGGTCGGGCCCATGCCGAACAGCTCGTGGCAGAACTTCTCCTCCTCCACGGTCTCCGAGCCGTGGGTGTGCATGCGCACGCCGAGACGGCGGGCGAGCTCGGCGCCCTGCCTGAGCAGCTCGGTGGAGATGGAGAAGGGGGAGCAGGGGGCGACGGCGACCTGGGTCATCGCGTCGAAGGAGGCGTCGTGGTGCTGCTTGACGGTCTCCTCGGTCCCGGCCAGCGCGCCCTCGAGGGTCTCGACGGCGAAGTCCGGCGGCAGCCCGCCGTCCTTCTCGCTGCGGTCCATGGAGCCGCGGGCCAGGGTGAAGCGGACGCCCATGTCGCGGGCGGCGCCGATGATGGCGCCGGAGAGGTCGCCGGAGCCCTGCGGGTACACGTAGTGGTGGTCCATGGCGGTGGTGACGCCACCGCGGGCCATCATCGCGAGCGAGCCCTGCGCGGCCGAGCGCACCATCTGCTCGTCGATGCGCGCCCAGGTCGGGTAGAGGGCGACGAGCCAGTTGAAGAGGTTGTGGTCCGTGGCCAGACCCCGGGTGATCCACTGGTAGAAGTGGTGGTGGGTGTTGACCAGGCCGGGGGTGACCAGGTGCCCGGTGGCGTCGACCCGGCGTACGACGTTCTCCAGGCCCTCGGGGGCCTTGCCCGCGCCGAGCGACTCGATGCGGTTGTCGGCGATGACGACGTACCCCGTCGCGTACTCGGTGTCCTGCGCGTCGACGGTGGCGATCGAACAGTTCTCGATGACGATGCGCTGGGCTGCTGCCATGGTTCGCCCCTTTTTCACGGGTGTTGTGCTGATCGGAGAGGGCACGGCAGGACCCCGGGAGTTTGAGTGCCGTGACCGGGGAGCCGGGTCCGCGGGGAGGCGGGTTCCCCGGTCACGGGTGCCGAAAGGGGATGGATCAGAGGTTGGTGAGGTCCATCGGGATCTTCGCCTCGCAGCCGTCCCGCAGGATGGTGGCCTCGATCAGGCCGTAGGGGCGGTCGGCGGCGAAGTACACCTCGTTGTCGTTCTTCAGCCCGAAGGGCTCCAGGTCGACGAGGAAGTGGTGCTTGTTCGGCAGCGAGAAGCGGACCTCGTCGATCTCGCTGCGGTTGTTGATGATGCGCGAACCCATTTGGTACAGGGTCTGCTGGAGGGAGAGCGAGTAGGTCTCGGCGAAGGCCTGGAGCATGTGCTTCCTGGTCTGCTCGTAGGACTTCTCCCAGTTGGGCATCCGCTGCTCGTCGTCGGTCCAGTTGAACCGCCAGCGGCCGGAGACCTGGGTGGCCAGGATGCGGTCGTACGCCTCCTTCAGCGTCGTGTACTTGTCCTTGACGTAACCCCAGAATTCGGAGTTCGTCGAGTTCATCACGACGAGGTCCTTCAGGCCGGAGACGACCTCCCACTTCTCACCGTCGTAGGTGATCTGCGTGAGCCTCGTCTCCTGGCCCTTGCGGACGAAGGAGTGCTTGACCTCGTCGGCGCCGATGAACTGCGAGTTGGCGTCGGAGGCCTCGATCCGCTCCCAGGCGTACTCCTCGATGCGGATCCGGGCGATCTTGATCGGCTCCTGGCTGGTGACGAAGTGCCGGGCCAGGTGGATGCCGAACTGCTCGGCCGACTCGATGCCGTATTCCTTGGCGAACGCGTACACCGTGTTCTTGGTGGTGTCGGTCGGCAGGACGTTGGCGTTCGAGCCGGAGTAGTGGACCTCGTCCATGTCGCCGGAGAGGGCGACGGAGACGTTCAGGTCCTTGATGTGGTGGGTGGCGCCGTCCCGCGTGATCTTTACGACTCGGTTCTCGGCCTTGCCGTACTGGTTCTGTCCCAGGATCGTGGGCATGTCTGCTAGCTCCCTCGGTAAACGGAGTAGCCGAACGGGTTGAGCAGCAGCGGTACGTGGTAGTGCTCCCCGGGCTCGACGGCGAAGGTGATCGCCACCTCGGGGAAGAACACGGCACCGCTGTCCCGATTCGCGGGGGCGTCCTGCTGCGCATCGGCTTGCTTCTTCTCGAAATACGGCTCGACGGCGAAGTCGAGCCGTACGTGTGTGGTCCCCGCCGGCAGCGCCGGGAGGTCCTTGCACCGCCCGTCCGCGTCGGTCGCGGAGCCGCCGAGCGTCCGCCAGTCGGCGTCCCGGCCCGACCGGGCGGAGAGCTGGACGGCGACGGCCTCGGCGGGGCGGCCGACGCTGGTGTCCAGGATGTGCGTGGACACGGAGGCGGTGGTGCTGGTGCTCATGGTCAGGCGTCCTCTTCAGACTTCTTCGACGAGTCGGGCGAGCCGGATACGGTTGATCTTGCCCAGCTCGGTGCGGACGATCTCCCGCTCCTGCTCCGGCGAGTTGCCGATCCGCTCCTTGACCGCGTCGCGCATCTGCTCGCCGGTCCGGCCGGTGGCGCAGATCAGGAAGACATGCCCGAACCTGTCCTGGTAGGCCAGGTTGAGTTCGAGCAGCTCCGCCTTGAGCTCCTCGGAGGCGCCGGCCATGCCGCGCTGCTCGCGGGCCGAGGTCGGGTCGCCCGGCTTGGGGCGGCCGATCGGCGGGTGCCCGGCCATCGCCTCCTGGAGGTCCTCGGCGGTCAGCTCGGCCATGGCGGCGGCACTGGCCTCGTAGAGGTCGTCGACGGTGGCGTAGGGGCGGGCGGCGAGCAGCCCCTTCACCCATGCCGTGGAGGCGCACGCCTCGTGGAGAGCGGCGAACGCCGCGTGCTCCTCCAGGGCGTTGAACCGGGTCAGGCCCGGGGGCGTGGAATTCGACGTCACGGGAGCCTCCGTGGCCGCGCAGGGCCTTCGTACTGAACGGGCGTGCCGATAGCTAACGCCCTACGACGACGAGACGTCAACACTTTGTTGAAAATTCGCGGTGACGAAACCGGGCGGGCCTTCCACTGGGCCGCCTCAGGCGTTCTTGTCCCGGTTCAGGTAGTTGTAGACCGTGAAGCGGCTCACCCCGAGCGCGCTCGCCACGGTCTCCACGCCGTGCCGCACGGAGAAGGCGCCCCGCGCCTCCAGTATCCGTACGACCTCCTGCTTGGCCTTGCGGTCCAGGTCGGCCAGCGGTCGGCCCTTCCTGCGCTCCATGGCGGCCAAGATGTGATCCAGGGAGTCGGCGAGCTGGGGCAGGCGTACGGCGACGACGTCGGCGCCCGCCCAGGAGAGCACGACATCCTCGGGGCCCGCCTCGTCCGGCGGGAGTATCTCGCCGCCCATGGCGTCGACCAGCGGCTTCACGGCCGCGATGAAGGGCTCGTCCCCGGCGCCGGTCACTCCTCGCCCTCCTCGACCACGTTGAGCTGGAGGGAGATCCGGGTGGCACCGGCCTCCAGGCTCCTGCGCAGCAGGGCGTCCACGGCGGTGAGCACGGTGTCGGCACCGCCCTCCGCCGTGTTGCCGAACGGACCGACGTCGACCGCGTCGAGGGCGGCCCCCTCGATGACCTCGCGGGCCGCCAGCGCGTGCGCGGGCGCCTCGTCGAGGTCGAAGGGCTCGGTCGTGAACTCCACTCTCAATCGCACGCGGTCAACCTAACGCGCGGTACGGCCTTCCGCCGAGCCCTCTTGACAAGCTGGGACACGCAACGGCAATCTTCCAATACGCAGAAACTAACTTCCGCAATACGGAATCTCGACACGGAAGGGAGCGCCGGCGATGGGATTCGCAGAGCAGCGCTTCAACGTCAACCTGTCGATCCTCTTCACGGAACTCCCGCTCCTGGAGCGTCCCGCGGCCGCCGCCGCGGCCGGCTTCACCGCGGTCGAGCTGTGGTGGCCCTGGGTCGACTCCCCCACCCCCGAGCAGTCCGAGCTCGACGCCCTGAGGGCGGCCATCCAGGACGCGGGCGTCCAGCTCACCGGGCTGAACTTCTACGCCGGTCAGCTGCCCGGCCCCGACCGCGGCGCCCTGTCGGTCCCGGGCGAGGAGTCGGAGAGGTTCCGCGCCAACATCGACGTGGTGGCGGACTTCGCCCAGTCTCTTGGCTGCAAGGCGCTCAACGCCCTGTACGGCAACCGCGTCGAGGGCGTGGACCCGGCCGAGCAGGACGCGCTAGCGCTGGAGAACCTGGCCCTCGCGGCCCGGGCGGCCGACCGCATCGGCGCGATCCTGCTGATCGAGACGCTGAACAAGCCGGAGTCGCCGCTCTACCCGCTGGTGAGCGCCCCGGCCGGCGTCGGCATCGTCGACAAGGTCAACGAGGCGACGGGGCTGGGCAACGCGAAGTTCCTCATGGACCTGTACCACCTGTCCATGAACGGCGAGAACCTGCCGGCGGTGATCGAGCAGTACGCCGCGAAGACCGGCCATGTGCAGATCGCCGACAACCCGGGGCGCGGCGCGCCCGGCACGGGGGCGCTGCCACTGGAGGAGCTGCTCGATCAGCTGACCAAGGCGGGTTACGAGGGCTGGGTCGGCCTTGAGTACAAGCCGGGTGACCGTCCGAGCGCGGAGGCGTTCGGCTGGCTGCCGGTGGAGCAGCGCGCCGCCCGCTGAGGGCACCGCCTCTGGCGGGCTGCCGCCCCCAGACCCCCGCTTCGGCCCTTCGGGCCTCGTCCGCAAACGCCGGACGGGCTGGATGGTGCCGGCCGGCATCCATTCGTTTACGCACCACAGCAGTTCAGAGAGGTACCCCATCATGAGCAACCTCCCCAAGATCGCCTGGATAGGCCTCGGCATCATGGGCTCCCCCATGTCCGAGAACCTGATCAAGGCGGGCTACCAGGTCACCGGCTTCACGCTGGAGCAGGACAAGCTGGACCGCCTGACAGCCGCCGGCGGTACGGCCGCCGCCTCGATCGCCGAGGCCGTACGGGACGCCGACGTCGTCATCACGATGGTGCCGGCCTCCCCGCAGGTCGAGGCCATCTCCTACGGCCCCGACGGCATCCTGGAGAACGCGAGGCCCGGCGCGCTGCTGATCGACATGTCCTCGATCACCCCGCAGACCTCGGTCGACCTGGCGAAGGCGGCCAAGGACAAGGGCATCCGGGTGCTGGACGCCCCGGTGTCCGGCGGTGAGGCCGGTGCCATCGAGGCGGTGCTGTCGATCATGGTCGGAGGCGAGCAGGCCGACTTCGACGCCGCGAAGCCGATCCTCGAGGCGCTCGGCAAGACGATCGTGCTGTGCGGTCCGCACGGCTCGGGTCAGACCGTGAAGGCGGCCAACCAGCTGATCGTCGCCGTGAACATCCAGGCGTGCGCCGAGGCCGTGGTCTTCCTGGAGAAGTCCGGCGTGGACCTGACGGCCGCGCTGGACGTCCTCAACGGCGGTCTGGCCGGCTCGACCGTGCTGACGCGGAAGAAGGACAACTTCCTGAACCGCGACTTCAAGCCCGGCTTCCGCATCGACCTCCACCACAAGGACATGGGCATCGTCACCGACGCCGCCCGCAACGTCGGCGCCGCCCTGCCCGTCGGCGCCGTGGTCGCCCAGCTGGTCGCGTCCCTGCGTACGCAGGGCGACGGCGGCCTGGACCACTCGGCCCTGCTGCGGGCCGTGGAGCGCCTCTCCGGCGCCCAGGTCTGACCCACCCCGAGACTTCCGGGCGGCGCCGCCGCTGACACTTGTCCTGTCGCGCCCAGGCGGGGGCGCCGCCCGGAATCAACCGCTGCAAACAACTTCAACAAACTGTTGACGTTCAGATTCTCCCACTTCTAGGCTCCATCAAGCGGAAATTGTTTTCCGCTGCCACCAGCACGGAAGTGCCACCGCACGGAAGGTCCACGATGTCGAAGCGCGTGCTCACGACCGAGGCCGGCGCACCGGTCGCCGACAACCAGAACTCCGCCTCCGCCGGCGTCGGCGGCCCGCTCCTCCTCCAGGACCAGCACCTGCTGGAGAAGCTGGCGCGCTTCAACCGCGAGCGGATCCCGGAGCGCGTGGTGCACGCCCGGGGCTCCGGCGCATACGGCCACTTCGAGGTGACCGACGACGTCACCGGGTTCACCCACGCCGACTTCCTGAGCGCGGTGGGCAAGCGGACCGAGGTGTTCCTGCGCTTCTCGACCGTGGCCGACAGCCTGGGCGGTGCGGACGCGGTGCGCGACCCGCGCGGTTTCGCGGTCAAGTTCTACACGGCGGAGGGCAATTACGACCTCGTCGGCAACAACACCCCGGTGTTCTTCATCAAGGACCCGATCAAGTTCCCCGACTTCATCCACTCGCAGAAGCGCGACCCGTTCACCGGCCGCCAGGAGCCGGACAACGTCTGGGACTTCTGGGCGCACGCCCCCGAGGCCACGCACCAGGTGACCTGGCTGATGGGCGACCGCGGCATCCCGGCGTCGTACCGCCACATGAACGGCTACGGCTCGCACACCTACCAGTGGACGAACGCCGACGGCGAGGCCTTCTTCGTCAAGTACCACTTCAAGACGAACCAGGGCATCCGCTGCCTGAGCGCCGAGCAGGGCGCCGAACTCGCGGGCAAGGACGCCAACTCCCACCAGACGGACCTGCTCCAGGCCATCGAGCGGGGCGTGCACCCGTCCTGGACGCTCTACGTCCAGCTCATGCCGGCCGCCGAGGCCGCGGACTACCGCTTCAACCCGTTCGACCTCACCAAGGTCTGGCCGCACAAGGACTACCCGCTGCAGCGCGTGGGCCGACTGGTCCTCGACCGCAACCCGGACAACGTCTTCGCCGAGGTCGAGCAGGCCGCGTTCTCCCCGAACAACTTCGTCCCCGGCATCGGCCCCTCCCCCGACAAGATGCTCCAGGGCCGTCTGTTCGCGTACGCGGACGCGCACCGCTACCGCCTGGGCGTCAACCACACCCAGCTGGCCGTCAACGCCCCCAAGGCGACCGTGGCCGCCAACTACGGCCGGGACGGTCTCATGGCGACCAACTCCCAGGGCCGCGGGGCGAAGAACTACGAGCCGAACTCCTACGACGGCCCGGTGGAGACCGGCCGCCCGCTGGCGGCACCGCTGGCCGTGACCGGCCACACGGGCACCCACGAGGCCCCTCTGCACACCAAGGACGACGACTTCTTCCAGGCGGGCGAGCTGTACCGCCTCATGTCCGCCGAGGAGAAGTCCCGCCTGATCGCGAACATCGCCGGCGGCCTGTCCCAGGTCTCCCGCGACGACGTGATCGAGAAGAACCTGGCCCACTTCCACGCCGCCGACCCGGAGTACGGCAAGCGCGTGGAGGAGGCGGTCCGCGCCCTGCGCGAGGACTGAACTCCCGGACTGCGTCCGTCTCCTGACGGGAGGTCATGAGCCGGACGCACCGCCCGCGCCACACCGCCGATCGACCCGGATGAGGGGTGGTCGACCGGCAACGGGGCGCGGGCAACGTGAGGACCGCGGCGGCGTGCGAGCCAGTGCGGTGGTGAAGGTCCGGGCCTCCTTCTCGACCAGAGGGAAGGAGTTCCGGTTCCGTCGCTGCCGCCGCGGTCCCGAGCCTCTCCCAGACCCCGTCCGGCGGCGCGAACGTCCTGTCGCGCCCAGCCTCGCACCGTCGGACGGCCACAACCGCATACCTCACCGGCTGAAGAGCGCCGGGTACGGACGGTCCCGTACCCGGCGCTCTTCGGCGTCCCCCTTCGGCCAGCACGGCATCGAGGCGGCACGGCGTCGGCCCTGACGCGCTGGCTTCAGCCCGGCCGACGGTCTCCCCGAGTCCCACGGGCGTACGCCACCGGCCGTACGCCGGCTACGCAACCCTCAAATCAACCTCTGAACACACGCCGGGAGGCTTCAACCGCCCCCGGTGCAGGGCACATTGTTCTCACACGAGGCCCGCCGGCACGGGGGCGGCGGGCCTCGACGGGGGAGCACGATCCACGGGGGAGCACCGAAAAGGGGCGGTGCGGGCCGGGGGGCGGGCCGCCCCCCCCCGGGGGCCCCCCCCCCCCGGCGCCCCCCCCCCCGCCGGGGCCCCCGGCGGACGCGCCCCCCCCCCCCCTTCTGTGTCCGGGCGGATGGGAGCGGGCGCGTCAGACCTTCAGGGTCCTGATGGACGTGGGCGCGTGCTCCGGCTCCGTCGCGAGCTCCTCGAACTCGACGACGTTGCTGATGTCGTTGGTGGTCGACATGGAGATGTTGGTGACCCGCTCCAGGATCGCCTCGACGACGACCGGCACCTGGTGCTCGGCGGCGAGCTTCTTGGCCTGCTCCAGGGCCGCGCCGAGCTCCGCCGGGTCGGTCACCCGGATCGCCTTGCAGCCGAGGCCCTCGGCGACCTTGACGTGGTCGACGCCGTAGACGCCGAGCTCGGGCGAGTTGATGTTCTCGAACTCCAGCTTGACCTGGAAGTCGATGTCGAACGCCCGCTGCGCCTGGCGGATCAGGCCCAGGTAGGAGTTGTTGACGAGGACATGGACGTACGGGATCTTGTGCTGCGCGCCGACGGCCAGTTCCTCGATCATGAACTGGAAGTCGTAGTCGCCGGACAGCGCGACGACCTGCGCCTCCGGGTCCGCCTTGGCGACGCCCAGGGCGGCCGGGATGGTCCAGCCGAGCGGGCCCGCCTGGCCGCAGTTGATCCAGTGCCGCGGCTTGAAGACGTGCAGCATCTGGGCACCGGCGATCTGCGACAGGCCGATCGTCGACACGTAGCGGGTCTCCGGGCCGAAGGCCTTGTTCATCTCCTCGTAGACACGCTGCGGCTTGATCGGGATGTCGTCGAAGTGCGTACGGCGCTGGAGGGTCGCCTTGCGCTCCTGCGCGGACGCGGCCCACGCCGAGCGGTCGGGCAGTTTGCCGGCCGCCTTCAACTCGCGCGCGACTTCGACGAAGAGCTCCAGCGCCGCCTTCGCGTCGGACGCGATGCCGTAGTCCGGGGCGAAGATCTTGCCGATCTGGGTGGGCTCGATGTCGACGTGGACGAACTTGCGGCCGGCCGTGTAGACGTCGAGCTTGCCGGTGTGGCGGTTGGCCCAGCGGTTGCCGATGCCGAGGACGAAGTCGGACTCCAGGAAGGTCGCGTTGCCGTAGCGGTGCGAGGTCTGCAGGCCGACCATGCCGGCGTTCAGCTCGTGGTCGTCGGGCAGCAGGCCCCAGCCCATCAGGGTCGGGACGACCGGGGTGCCGGTCAGCTCGGCGAACTCGACGAGGAGTTCGGCGGCGTCAGCGTTGATGACACCGCCGCCCGCGACGATCAGCGGACGCTCCGACTCGTTGAGGAGCGCGACGGCCTTCTCGATCTGGGCGCGGGTCGCGGCCGGCTTGTACGCCTGCAGCGGCTCGTACGTCTCCGGGTCGAACTCGATCTCGGTCAGCTGGACGTCGATCGGCAGGTCGATGAGGACGGGGCCGGGACGCCCGGAGCGCATCAGATGGAAGGCCTGCTGGAAGACACCGGGGACCTGCGCCGCTTCGAGGACCGTGACGGCCATTTTCGTGACCGGCTTGGCGATCGAGGCGATGTCGACGGCCTGGAAGTCCTCTTTGTGGATCACGGCGGTCGGCGCCTGGCCGGTGATGCACAGGATCGGGATGGAGTCGCCGATCGCGGAGTACAGGCCGGTGATCATGTCGGTGCCGGCCGGGCCGGACGTGCCGATGCAGACGCCGATGTTGCCCGGGTGGGTCCTCGTGTAGCCCTCGGCCATGTGCGAGGCGCCCTCCACATGGCGGGCGAGGGTGTGGTTGATACCCCCGGAGGCCTTGAGGGCCGCGTAGAAGGGGTTGATCGCCGCGCCCGGCACGCCGAACGCGTTGCTGACGCCCTCGCGCTTGAGGATCTCGACTGCCGCTCGGGCAGCGGTCATACGAGCCATTGAGTACTCCTGCTTCGGCTGTCGGATTCGCACTCCCGTCGCGCCCCGCGGTGAGCAATTCCGTGACGATGTCGGTTCCACACTGCTTTCCGCATTGCGGAAACACTTTTCTACTATCTGGAAGCAATGTAGGTGGGCCGGTGAAGACCGTCAAGGGGCGGACAACCGGGCGCCCCCTGGAGGACGATGGGAGCGCCGTCCCGATACGAGCTCGTCCTGGAGTGGGCCATGTCCGAGAGCGTTTCGCTGCGCTGCCCGGCCTGCCGTCGGGAGCATCTCTACGCGGCCCCCGTCTACCCCTGCGCCTGCGGTACGCCCGTCGCCCCGACGCTCGACCCGCGCGGCGTCGCGACGACCGTCGTCCACCGGTCCTGGGACGACGAGTGGGTCCCCGTGCACTGCACCGCATGCGGCCGCGAGAACGAGTGGCCCAGCCCGGAACTGGGGTGCCCTTGCGGGGTGCTGCTGCGTGTGGGCGTGGCGGAGACGGGGCGGAGCGGGGGCGGAGACGGGGGCACGGGCGGAGACGGGGACGGAGAGGCGAGTGCGGAGGTGGACGCGCAGGCCGGCGCGGAGACCGCGAACGTGAGCGGGGCGCCCGTCACGGGCCCGGAAGCGGACCGGGGCAGAGACGTGAACGCGTCCTCCGAGCCGAACGTGGACACGCCCCCGGAGCCGACCCCGGGCCCGAGCGCGGTCACCAACGCCGCAGAGCCCACCCCGCCCCCTACTCCCCGCCGCCCCTTCCAGCCCATCACCATCCGCACCGCACGCGACGCCGTCACGGCCGCAGCCGTCTATCTGCGCTGGCTCGGCTACCGGGACATCCGGCGTGCCGACCAGCGGCCGCCGACCGGCATCGGGATCGCCGCGCACGGGCTGCTCGCGCAGGTCGACCCGACCGTGGCGCCGGCCTCTCTGCGTGACGTGGAGTGTCTGTGGCTGACCGCGATGACGGAGTCCGTGGACTGCGTGTACTTCTCCCTCGCCGGGTACGCCCCCGACGCCCGCGCCCGCGCCGACTCGCTGGGCGTCCCGTTGTTCGTGCTGGACCTGACGGGCACGCCCCAGCCGGTCAACAGCCTCGCCGACGACCTGGACGCGGAGGGCGCCAGGTAATCCGCTCGCGCCGGGGAGCACCGCCGACGGACACTCGGCCCATGCGCATCCGCCCCGCCATGACCCACGAGCTCCCGGTGCTCCAGAACATCGAGCGTGCCGCGGGGACCGCCTTCCGTGACCTCGGAATGGCGGCCGTGGCCGACGACGATCCGCCCGCACTCGACGTCCTGGACGGCTACCTCCGGGCCGGCCGTGCCTGGGTGGCCTGCGACGCCGAGGGACGGCCGGTCGGCTATCTGATCTGCGAGCCCGTCGACGGCGCCCTGCACATCGAGCAGGTCTCGGTGCACCCGGACGCCGCCCGCCGGGGCGTGGGCCGCGCCCTCCTCGCGTACGCCGCGGACCGCGCACGCGAGGCAAACCTGGCCGCCCTCACCCTGACCACGTTCACCGAGGTCCCGTGGAACGCGCCGTACTACTCCCGTCTGGGTTTCCACACGCTGGACGAGGCCGAGCTCACCCCGGGGCTGCGCGGGATCCGCGCCCACGAGGCGGAGCTCGGCCTCGACCGCTGGCCGCGCGTGTGCATGCGCCGCGACGAGCCGGGACCGGCCAGCGGCCAGGCCGGGGACCGGGCCGGCGGCTAGGTCGAGGCGGTCCCGTACTTCTCCCGCAGCTCCACCTTCCGCACCTTCCCGGACACCGTCATCGGGAAGGAGCCGAGGATCTGCAACCGGCTGGGGATCTTGTAGTGCGCCAACTGCCCGTCACAGAAGGCCCGTAGCTCCTCCAGCGTCAGCGGATCGGCCGCGTCGCGCGGGATGACGCAGGCCAGCACCTCCTCGCCGTACCGCTCGTGCGGGACGCCGACGACCTGGACGTCCGCGATCTTCGGGTGGCCGTACAGGAACTCCTCGATCTCGCGGGGGTAGATGTTCTCACCGCCTCGGATGATCATGTCCTTGATGCGGCCGACGATCTCGACGTAGCCGTCCTCGCGCATCGTCGCGAGGTCACCGGTGTGCATCCAGCGCCCGGCGTCGACGGCCTCGGCGGTCTTCGCGGGCTCGTTCCAGTAGCCGAGCATCACGCTGTAGCCGCGGGTGCACAGCTCGCCGGCGGTGCCCCGCGGCTGGGTCACACCGGTGGCCGGGTCGACGATCTTCACCTCGATGTGCGGCAGGACGCGGCCGACCGTGCCGGTGCGGTGTTCGAGGTCGTCGTCCCGCCGGGTCTGGAGGGACACCGGGGACGTCTCGGTCATGCCGTAGCAGATGGAGACCTCCGCCATGTGCATCTCGGCGACGACCCGCTTCATCACCTCCACCGGGCAGGGCGAGCCCGCCATGATGCCGGTGCGGAGGGTGGAGAGGTCGTACGACGCGAAGTCGGGGAGGTTCAGCTCCGCGATGAACATGGTCGGGACGCCGTACAGGGACGTGCAGTGCTCCTGCTGGACCGCCTCCAGCGTGGCCTTCGGGTCGAAGGACGGCGCCGGGATCACGATGCAGGCGCCGTGCGAGGTGGCGGCCAGGTTGCCCATGACCATGCCGAAGCAGTGGTAGAAGGGCACGGGGACGCAGACCCGGTCCTGCTCGCTGTAGGCGATCAACTCTCCCACGAAGTAGCCGTTGTTGAGGATGTTGTGGTGGGAGAGGGTCGCCCCCTTGGGGAAGCCCGTCGTGCCCGACGTGTACTGGATGTTGATGGGGTCGTCGCAGGACAGGTCCTCGAACGGCGTCGGCGTCGCCCGCGCGAGCAGCGCCTCCCAGCTGGGGTCACCGAAGTACACGGTCTCCCGCAGCTGCGGGCACTTGCCGCGCACCTGCTCGACCATGGCCCGGTAGTCGCTCGTCTTGTGGCTCAGCGACGCGAAGAGGAGGGAGATGCCGGCCTGGTTGAGGACGTACTCGACCTCGTGGGTGCGGTAGGCCGGGTTGATGTTCACCATGATCGCGCCGATACGGGCCGTGGCGTACTGCACCAGTACCCATTCGGGGCAGTTGACCGCCCAGATGCCCACCCGGTCGCCCTTGGCGACCCCGCTCGCGAGCAGCGCGTACGCCAGCTCGTCCACGTCGGCGGCGAACCGGGCGTAGGTCCAGCGCCGTCCGGACGGTACGTCGACCAGGGCCTCCCGGTCCGGCCAGGCGGCGACGGCCCGGTCGAGGTTGGCTCCGATGGTGTCGCCGAGCAGCGGTGTGTCGCCGATCCCGTGGGTGTAGGAGTCCATCGGGTTCATCGGATTCATCGGAAGTCCTCCTCGCGGTACTCGGCGTCCGACCCGGCCGCGGTGGCCTCGCGCAGCTCGATGCGGCGGATCTTGCCGGAGACGGTCTTGGGCAGCGGCGCGAACTCCAGGCGGCGGACGCGCTTGTACGGCGCGAGGACCTCCCGCGAGTGCTCGAAGAGCACCTTGGCCGTGTCCGGCCCCGGCTCCCAGCCCTCCGCGAGCACGACGTACGCCTTCGGCACCGCGAGTCGCACCTCGTCCGGCGCGGGCACGACGGCCGCCTCGGCCACCGCCTCGTGCTCCAGCAGGGCGCTCTCCAGCTCGAACGGGCTGATCTTGTAGTCGGAGGCCTTGAAGACGTCGTCCGCGCGGCCGACGTAGGTGATGTAGCCGTCGGCGTCCCGCGAGCCGATGTCCCCGGTCCGGTAGTAGCCGCCTGCCATCGCCTCCGCCGTACGGTCGGCGTCGCCGTGGTAGCCGGTCATCACGCCTACGGGGCGGGCGGACAGGTCGAGGGCGATCTCGCCCTCCTCGGCTCCCGGGGCGCCGGAGACAGGGGCGAGGAGTTCGACGCGGAAGCCGGGGCTGGGGCGGCCCATCGAGCCGGTCTTCAGGGGCTGGCCGGGGCTGTTGGAGACCTGGACGGCGGTCTCGGTCTGCCCGAAGCCGTCCCGGATGGTCACGCCCCAGGCACGCCGGACCTGCTCGATGACCTCGGGGTTCAGGGGCTCACCCGCCGCCACGACCTCGCGGGGCGGGGTGCGCAGGGCGCTCAGGTCGGCCTGGATGAGCATGCGCCAGACGGTCGGCGGGGCGCAGAACGTGGTGACGCCCGCGCGGTCCATCTCGGCCATCAGCCGGGCCGCGTCGAAGCGGGTGTAGTTGTGGATGAAGACGGTCGCCTCGGCGTTCCACGGGGCGAAGAGGTTGGACCAGGCGTGCTTGGCCCAGCCGGGCGAGGAGATGTTCAGGTGCACGTCGCCGGGCTTGAGCCCGATCCAGTACATGGTGGCCAGATGCCCGATCGGGTACGAGGTGTGGGTGTGCTCGACCAGCTTGGGGCGGGCGGTGGTGCCGGAGGTGAAGTAGAGCATCAGGGGGTCGTCGGAGGCGGTCGGCCCGTCGGGGACGAAGTCGGCGGAGGCGGCGTACGCGTCCTCGTACGTCTGCCAGCCCTCGCGTTCCCCGCCGACGCTGATCCGCGTGTACCGCCCGGGCACCTCGTCGAACTTGCCGGTGTCCTCGGCCCGGACCAGGACATGCCGGACGCGTCCGCGTTCCACCCGGTCGCGCAGGTCGGCCGGGCCGAGCAGCGGGGTGGCCGGGATGACGACGGCGCGCAGCTTCATCGCGGCGAGGGCCGTCTCCCACAGCTCGGCCTGGTTGCCGAGCATGACGAGGACGCGGTCCTCGGCACGGACGCCCCGCGCCCGCAGCCAGTTGGCCACACGGTCGGACCGCTCGGCCATCTCGGCGAACGACAGCCGGACCTCGCTGCCGTCCTCCTCGACGATGTGCAGCGCGAGGCGGTCGTTTCCGGCCGCGATGACGTCGAACCAGTCGAGCGCCCAGTTGAACCGCTCGGGGCGGGGCCAGGCGAAGCCCTCGTAGGCGGTGGCGTAGTCCTCGCGGTGTTCGAGCAGGAAGTCCCGCGCACTGCGGAACTGCTCCGTCCCCGTGTTCATCTGTCCTCCTGGTTACCGGACCTTGCCGGGCGGCTCTGTCATCGTGTAATCCGTGACGTGGGTCTCACTACCCCCGAACGGGGGTGTGCGCTCGGGAAACAGCGGTGAAAGGGCGAGCACGTGGCAGTGGACGCGGCCGCATCGGTGGAGATGAGGGGCGCGCTGGTACGCCTGCGCCGCTCGACGGGACTGCCGGTCGCCTTCGGCGGCATGGTGGAGCCGGGGCGCCCGCGGATGCGCATCAGCGAACTGAACGGCACGGCGACCGAGTCCCTGAGCAGACTCGCGGTGACGGCCGGCAACGGCCTGGGCGGCAAGGCCGTCGCCCTCGCCCGCCCCTGCGCGGTCACGGACTACTCCGTCTCCCGGCAGATCACCCACGAGTACGACGCAGCGGTCGCCGCGGAAGGTCTGCGTTCGGTGCTGGCGATCCCGGTCGTCGTACGGCGCCGGGTGCGCGGTGTCCTGTACGGCGCCCTGCGCACGGCCCAGCCGCTCGGCGACCGCACGCTGACGGCGGCCGTGGCGGCGGCTCGGGACGTGGAGCAGGCGCTGGTGGTGCGGGAGGAGGTGCGGGGGCTGCTGGAGGCGGCCCGGCCGACGCCGTACGAGGACCGGGGTGCCGCCTGGGAGCAGGTGCGCGAGGCCCACGCGGCTCTGCGCGCCCTGGCCCCGCGGATCAGCGACCCCGCCCTGCGCACGGAACTCCTCGACGCGTGCGGCCTCCTGGCGGAGAGCCCCGCCGCGGCACCCGCCGACCCCCGCCGCGTCGTCCAACTGGCCCCCCGCGAAGTCGACGTCCTGACCTGCGTGGCCGCCGGCGCCACGAACGCGGTCGCCGCCGAGCGCCTGGGCCTGCGTGTGGAGACAGTCAAGAGCTACCTGCGGTCGGCCATGCGCAAGCTCGGCGCCCACACCCGCGGCGAGGCGGTGGTGGTGGCACGACGGGGTGGGTTGCTGCCGTAGGGGTGGGCCAGGTCGGCGGGGGTGGTCGTGACGGGCGGGGCAGGGAGCGAGGGTGCGGCGGGCAGGGGTGG
>CBFGZZ010000011.1:0-55503 GCA_965653385.1 uncultured Streptomyces sp.
TCGCCGAAGAGGAGCCTGGCGAGCTTCTCGCGGATCGCGGGCGGGTAGTCGCCGGGGGAGCCGGTCTCGTAGGCCGCGATCCGCGTCCACGCGTCGCGGAACACGACCCCGGCCGCGCCCACGTGCGCGATCCCGGCCGCCTCGGCGGCGTCCAGGGAGCGGGTGTCGAGGCGGGCGGCCATCACGGCGCGCAGGAAGGCGTCCGTGGCGACCGGGTACTGATCGGCCGCGGCGAGCAGCAGCGACAGACGTGTGTCGTCCGGCAACGCCCGGATCTCCGCCCGGCGTTCGCGCAGCAGCACCGGGGCCAGCTCGGCGGGTTCCGTCGGGAGCGGGTCGAGGCCCGCGGTCTGGCGGTCGGTCAGGAGCGGGACCGACTCGACGGCGGCGCGCGGATCGCCGTACACCGCACGCAGCAGCCGGACCCGGACGCCTGCGGGGAGCGTCGCGGCCAGGTGTCGCCACGTTTGCGTGAGCTGCGGTGGCGAAGTGCGGTCCAGAGGCGGGGGGTTCACCGGAGTCACCACACAAATGACGTTACTGGCGAGTTAATTGAACCGTAAAGACCGGCGATTTCACCGATGCGGCGCGCGTAGACCCGGCTCGACACTCCTGACAACCCCACACGTTTCAGGAGGCATCATGCAGCGCCGCACGCGTCGCATGGCCACGGCCCTCACGGCCCTGGCCTCATCGCTCCTTCTGTCACTCACCCTCTCCCCCACACCCGCGCACGCCGCCACCCACGACCCCGTCGTCTTCGTGCACGGTCTGAGCAGCTCGGCGAGCAGCTGGGACGACTGGGCCGGATACTTCAAGGCCGACGGATACACCTCCGCCGAGCTGGACGCCTGGTCGTACGACTGGGCCCCGTCGAACGCCACCACCGCCCAGCAGCTCGCTACCGAGATCAGAAACGTGCTCGCCCGGACCGGCGCGTCGAAGGTCGACCTGGTCGTCCACTCCATGGGCGCGCTCAGCGCCCGCTATTACCTCAAGAACCTGGGCGGGACCTCGCAGGTCGACGACTTCGTCTCCACGGCCGGCGTGAACCATGGCACGTCCACCGCATCGTGGTGCGCGTGGCTGTACAGGTCCTGCGCGGAGATGAACACCGGCAGCTCGTTCCTGTCCGCCTTGAACTCCGGCGACGAGACCCCGGGCGGCGTGTCGTACGCCAGCTACTGGTCGAACTGCGACGACGCGCTCACCCCGGACACCACCGCGATCCTGAGCGGCGCCACGAACGTCGAGGTCGGCTGCGTCTCGCACACCGACATGAACAACGACCAGGGCGTGTACGAGCAGGTCCGGGACTTCATCGGCTGATCTCCGGCCCGGCCGGAAACGACGGCCACCGCGGCGGCGGGGGGTGCGTCGGCCCCGAACGGGGGACAATCAGGGTGAGCCCCGTCCCACCCGGGAGGTCCCCATGGCCGTACGGTCCGCCGGCTCCGGCAAGGTGTCACGGGGTTCCGTGCACCACCCGCTGTTCGCCCGTTTCTACGCCCGGATGAGCGTCAGCGCCGAGACGCGGATGGGCATGGGCGACATCCGCGACCGGCTGCTGGCCGGCCTGTCGGGCCGGGTGATCGAGATCGGTGCCGGCAACGGCCTGAACTTCGCCCACTACCCGAGCGCCGTGTCGGAGGTCGTCGCCATCGAACCGGAGCCTCTGCTACGGCAGTTGGCGGTGGAGTCCGCGCTGCGCGCCGAGGTTCCGGTGGATGTGGTTCCGGGCGCGGCGGAGGCGCTGCCGGTCAAGAGCGAGGCCTTCGACGCGGTGGTGCTCTCGCTGGTGCTGTGCAGCGTGCGGGACGTGCCGCGTGCGCTCGGTGAGGTACGGCGGGTGCTGCGGCCGGGCGGTGTGGTGCGGTTCTTCGAGCACGGCCGGGGCGGCGGGCGTGCGATGCTCCTCACCCAGCGGGCGCTGGACCGGACGGTGTGGCCGCTGGTGAGCGGCGGCTGTCATGTCTCCCGTGATCCGGTCGCGGCGCTGCGCGGGGCGGGGTTCGAACTCGGTCCGTGCCGGCAGGTGATGATGCCGGAGAACGGGCCGGTGCTCCCCTCGTCGTACTGCGTGCTGGGCACGGCGTGGCGGCCGACGGAGGAGGGGGCCGGCTGATCACGGGCTCCGTCTCACCGACTCCGCTTCACAGACTCCACTGGCGCAGTTCGCGTGCGATGTCCTCGACCGAGGCCTCACCACTCTTGACCAGGCGTGCCAGATCGCGTACCTGCTCGGGTGAGGTGACGACCTTGAGGCCGCTGGCGACCAGGTAGGCGTAGGCCACGGCGGAGGCGAACAGCGCGTTGGAGCGCTCCAGGGCCGGGACGTGGATGAGGAGTTGGAGCAGGGCCGCGGCGCGGGCCTGCGGGCTGTCGTAGACCGGGGTGTCGAATATCTCCGCCCGGTGGCGGGCGATGGCGGCGACGAGAGCTCCCCAGTCGGTGACCTGGGGGTCGCCCGGGGTCCTCTTCTCGGCGAGCATGAGCAGCCAGGCGAGGTCGATGTTCAGATTGCTCAACGGATCAGCGACGACCTTCGTGCTCCGCGCCGAACTCCTCGGCGAAGACGGACTCGTACTGCTTCATGAAGTCGGCGGCGGCGTCCACGAAAGTGTGCCCGACCTCTCCGGTGTCCTTTCTGACCAGCTCCTCGATGTAGCGGTTGACGCTCATCCCGCGGGCCAGGGCACGTTCGCGTGCCGCGCGGGCGGTGCCCTCGTCCACTCTCACGTTCAGCTGGGTCTTCGCCATACCTCAAAGCTAGCGCTCGGACGCTAGCAGCGGCAAGAAGTCACCCCGGAGGCGGAGCATGCCCCTTACATCGATATCAGGGGCCCGACCTGCGGCGGAGACCGACCGGGACCTCGGGTGGATACCGGGTGTGCGGTGGATCACATTACGCTCGGCGGTGACGGTGAGTCGTTCCGTCCCTGAGGAGGCGGTCTTGTCCACAGCAGCTGCCCAGTACGGCCCGGGCCCCGCGTCGGCCGACGGGATCGCGGCCCGCGCGCGCGGCCTCACCAAGGCATACGGCTCCGGCGAGACGACGGTGCTCGCCCTCGACTCGGTGGACGTGGACATCGCGCGTGGCCGCTTCACCGCCGTCATGGGGCCGTCGGGGTCCGGAAAGTCCACGTTGATGCACTGTCTGGCGGGGCTCGACAACGTCTCGGCGGGACAGGTGTGGCTCGGCGGGACCGAGATCACCGGCCTGAAGGAGCGCGAGCTGACCCGGCTGCGGCGGGACCGGATCGGGTTCATGTTCCAGTCGTTCAACCTCATCCCGACCCTGAACGCGGCCGAGAACATCACCCTGCCCATGGACATCGCGGGAAAGAAGCCCGACGAGAAGTGGCTGGACCAGGTCATCGACACACTGGGGCTGCGGGACCGCCTCAAGCACCGGCCGTCCCAGCTGTCCGGCGGCCAGCAGCAGCGCGTCGCCTGCGCCCGCGCGCTCGCCTCCCGCCCGGAGCTGATCTTCGCGGACGAGCCCACCGGCAACCTGGACTCCCGGGCCGGCCTGGAGGTGCTCGGGTTCCTGCGCGAGGCCGTCGACCAGCTGGGGCAGACCGTCGTCATGGTCACCCACGACCCGGGCGCCGCCGCCCACTCCGACCTGGTGCTCTTCCTGGGCGACGGGCGGATCGTGGACGAGATGGAGCGGCCGACCGCGGAGGCCGTGCTGGAGCGTATGAAGCGTTTCGACGTGATCCGCGGCCAGGACGGGATCCGCGGCCGTTCCGACGACGGCGGGCCCCGGGCATCCGAGGGGCGCTGACCCCGTGCTCAAGGCGACGCTCAGGAGCTTCCTCGCCCACAAGGGACGGCTGCTGCTCTCCGCCCTGGCGGTGATCCTGTCCGTGGCGTTCGTCGCGGGCAGCCTGATCTTCTCGGACACCGTCAGCCGCACCTTCGACCGGCTCTTCGCCTCGACCGCGGCCGATGTCACCGTCACGCCGAAGGAGACCCTCGACGAGACCCTGCCCTCGGGGCGGACGCTGACCCTGCCGGCGTCGCTCGCCGAGCGTCTGGCCCAGGTCAACGGGGTCGCGGCGGCACGTGCCGAAGTCGACGTGGACGGCCTCACCGTCGCCGACGAGGACCGCGAGTCGGTGGGCCCGACCACGGGCGCGCCGACGATCGGCACCGCCTGGAACCCGACCGAGCGCAGCCCCGTGGAGCTCACTTCCGGGCACGCCCCGAAGGGCGGCGCGCAGGTGCTGATCGACGCGGACACCGCCGACGGCAGGGACGTACGGATCGGCGACCGGCTCACGGTCATCGGGCAGGAGGGCTCCTTCCCCGTCGAGGTCGTCGGCATCGTCACGTTCACCACCACCAACCCCGGTGCCGCGCTGGTCTTCTTCGACACCGAGGCGGCGCGGACGAAGCTGCTGGGCGACCCGAAGGCGGCCACGTCGGTCTCGCTCGACGCGGCCGACGGCGTCAGCGACGCGGAGCTCAAGCGGCGCGTGGCCGACGCGCTCGGCTCCGACGCCGGTGCCGAGACCGGCGGGTACGAGCTGCGCACGGCAGACGAGCAGGCCGAGTCGGACGTCGAACAGCTCGGCGGATTCCTCGACATCATCAAGTACGTCATGCTCGGCTTCGCCGGGATCGCCGTCCTCGTCGGCGTCTTCCTGATCGTCAACACCTTCTCGATGCTGATCGCCCAGCGCACCCGCGAGCTGGGCCTGTTGCGGGCACTCGGCGCTGACCGGCGTCAGGTACGGCGCTCGGTCCTGACCGAGGCGCTGCTCCTCGGTCTGGTCGGCTCGACGCTGGGCCTCGCGGCCGGGATCGGGCTGGCCGTCGGACTCATCGAGCTGATGGGTCTGATGGGCATGAACATCAGGGCGACCGAGATGGTCATCGGCTGGGGGACGCCGGTGACCGCCTACGTCGTCGGCCTGGGCGTCACCTTCGTGGCGGCGTACCTCCCGGCCCGGCGCGCTGCGGGGGTCTCGCCGATGGCGGCCCTGTCGGACGCGGAGATCGCCGACATCGGACGGCCGCTGCGGCTGCGCGCGGTCGTCGGCTCGGTGGTCGGGGCGGCGGGTGCGGCGGCGCTCGCGGGCTGCGCCGTGGCGTCGAAGACGTCGACCGCGGCGTCCCTGCTGGGCCTCGGCGTCATCCTGACCCTGATCGCGACCGTGATCGCCGGCCCCCTGCTCGTACGGCCCGTGATCCGCGTCCTGGGCGGCGCCTTCCCCGCGCTGTTCGGATCGGTCGGCCGGATGAGCCAGCGCAACGCCCTGCGCAATCCACGCCGTACCGGGGCCACGGCCGCCGCCCTGATGGTCGGCCTGGCGCTGGTGGGCGGGATGTCGGTGGCCAGCGCCTCGATGACCAAGTCGTTCGACGAGCAGATCGACAAAACTCTGGGCGCCGACTTCGTCGTACAGAACAGCAACTTCGTGCCCTTCCCCCGGGAGATCACCGACCGGATCCGCGACACCGAGGGCGTCGGCCTGGTCGTACGCTCGCAGTTCACGACGATCGCCGTGCGCCTCCCGGACGGCGACCGCGTGAAGACGACCGCCGCGGCCTACGAGCCCGAGCTCGACGAGGTCGCCAACATCACGTACGCGCAGGGCGACAGCGCGGCAGCGCTCGCGGACGGGCACCTCGCCATGGACAAGGACTTCGCCGAGGACCACGGCGTACGGGTCGGCAGCACCGTCCCCGTCGAGTTCCAGGGCGACCGGCGGGCCGAGCTGACGGTGGGTGCCCTCACCGACCAGGAGTCCGCCGACGGCTTCGGCAGCCAGGGCGGGATCTACTTCGGTCTGGACACGCTGGACAAGTACGCGCCGGGCGGTCAGGACGCGGCCGTGTACGTCAACGCCGCCTCCGGCACGAGCGCCGACGACCTGCGGGCCGGCCTGGAGAAGACGCTCGACCCGTATCCGCAGGTGCAGGTCCGGGACATCGCCGACTACAAGGAACTGGTCCACGACCAGATCGCCGTGCTGCTCTACCTCGTCTACGCCCTGCTCGGCCTCGCGATCATCATCGCGGTGCTCGGCGTGGTGAACACCCTCGCCCTGTCGGTCGTCGAGCGCACGCGGGAGATCGGGCTGCTCAGGGCCATCGGGCTGGCCAGGCGGCAGTTGCGCCGGATGATCCGGCTGGAGTCGGTGGTGATCGCCGTGTTCGGCGCGGTGCTGGGCCTCGCGCTGGGTCTGGTGTGGGGCGTGTGCACCCAGCAGGTACTGGCGTTGCAGGGCATGACGGCGCTGGCGATCCCCTGGGGCACGATCGTGGCCGTGGTGATCGGCTCGGCGGTCGTGGGCGTGGTGGCTGCACTGCTGCCCGCGTTGCGTGCCTCCCGCATGAACGTACTGGCGGCCATCGCGCACGAATGATGGAATCGTGGCAGGTACTCAAGTCCCTTGCAGGTGAGGAGAGTTCGTGTCACAGCCGCAGAGCCCGCGTCCGTTCCGCTTCGGCGTCAACCTGATAACCTCCGCCCCGGCCGACGAGTGGCGGGCCAAGTGCCGCCGGGCCGAGGAACTCGGCTACGACGTGATCCTGGTCCCCGACCATCTCGGCATGCCCGCGCCGTTCCCGGCCCTGGTCGCGGCGGCCGAGGCGACACAGCGGCCGCGGCTGGGCACGTTCGTGCTCAACGCCGGTTTCTGGAACCCGGCGTTGCTCGCCCGCGAGGTCGCGACGACCGACGCCCTCACGGGCGGACGACTGGAACTCGGCCTGGGCACCGGCTATGTGCAGGAAGAGCACGACATGGCGGGTCTTCCGTGGCTGTCCCCGGGTGCGCGCGTGGACCATCTGCGGCGCACGATCGAGGAGCTGTACCGGCTGCTCGCCTCCGAGGATCACCAGCCGCAGCCGGTGCAGCAGCCCCGGGTGCCGCTGCTCGTCGGCGGCAACGGCGACCGGGTGCTACGCCTCGCCGCCGAGCACGCCGACATCGCGGCCTTCACCGGCGGGCGTACGGCGCGGGGAAGCTCGACGGGAAAGCTCGAGGCCATACCCGCCGGGGAACTCGAAGAGCGTGTCGCACTGTACCGCGAGCTGGCGGCGGCAGCGGGCCGCAAGGAGCCGGAGCAGGCGGAGCTGAACCTGCTCATTCAGTTCGTGGTCGACACCGACGACCGTGAGGCCGCCGTGCGGCCTCTGATGGAAAGGGTCCCGTACCTCACGCCGGACCAGGTCCTGGAACTGCCCATCGGTCTGATCGGCACCCTGGAGGAGATGACCGCGCAGGTGCTGGCACAGCGCGAGCGGTACGGGTTCACCTATCTGACCGTCCTCGAACCGAACATGGAGGCGTTCGCGCCGGTGATGGCGCGGCTGCGCGGCAAGTAGCCGTCCGGATGCTGGAATTCCGGGTCCCGTCCGGTCCCCCGTGATGTGATCACGGCATGACTGATCTGCGGATACGGCCCGCCACGGCCGACGACCTCGACACCGTGCTGGCCTTCTGGAAGACGGCCGCCGAGGGCACGAGCATCAGCGACGACCGGGACGGCGTGGAACGGCTGGTCGCCCGCGACCCCGAGGCGCTGATCCTGGCGGAGCTGGACGGGGAACTGGTCGGCACGGTGATCGCTGGCTTCGACGGCTGGCGCTGCCATCTGTACCGGCTCGCGGTGCACCCCGAGCGCCGGCGGCGGGGTATCGGCTCGGCGCTGCTCGCGGCCGCCGAGGACAGGTTCGTACGGCTCGGCGGGCGCCGTGGTGACGCGATGGTGCTCCAGCGCAACGAGACCGCGCACCATGCCTGGCGCGCGGCCGGGTACGCGCCCGAGGACAAGTGGCGCCGGTGGGTGAAGCATCTGACCGACTGAGCCGAGCAGGACGGCCCGAACGAAGCACTTTGCCCACCCTTTACTATTGGGGGACCACTTCGGTCCTCCCGTGAAAGGTGTGAGCGTCCGCCCATGGACGAGCCTCCCAGTACCCGACATCGCGCGATCCTCCCCACCCTGTCCGACCATGGGACGGAGGTGACCCGATGACCGAAGTGATCCTCCTGCTGGTGGCGATCCTGCTGTCGCTCGCCTGCGGTGCCTTCGTCGCGGCCGAGTTCTCGCTGACCACGGTCGAGCGCAGCGAGCTGGAACGGGCCGTCGAGCGCGGCGAGCGGGGCGCTTCCGGCGCCCTGAAGGCCGTACGGAACCTGACCTTCCAGCTCTCCGGCGCCCAGCTCGGCATCACCGTGACCAACCTGGTCGTCGGCATGCTCTCCGAACCGTCCATCGCCAAACTGATCGCGGGCCCGCTGGAGTCGCTCGGCGTCTCCAGCTCGGCGTCCGGCTCGATCGCGCTCGTGATCGGTACGGCACTGTCGACGGTCGTCCTCATGGTCGTCGGTGAGCTCGTGCCGAAGAACTGGGCGATCTCCTCGCCCCTGGCCGTGGCGAAGACGGTCGGCAACGCCCAGCGCTGGTTCAGCGCGATCTTCCGCCCCTTCATCACCCACCTCAACAACACGGCGAACCGCATAGTGCGCCGCTTCGGGGTGGAGCCCACCGAGGAACTGGCCGCCGCGCGCGGCCCCCAGGAGCTGGCCGCCCTCGCCCGGCACTCGGCCCGCGAAGGGGCCCTGGAGGCGGACACCGCCGAGCTCTTCGTCCGCACCCTGAACCTGGCCGACCTGACCGCGGAGAACGTCATGACCCCGCGCGTCCAGGTCATCGCCCTGGAGGCGCAGGCGACCTGCGAGGACGTGGCGAACGTGACGCGGGCGACCGGGCTGTCCCGGTTCCCCGTGTACCGCGGCAGCCTCGACTCGGTCGTGGGCACCGCGCACATCAAGGACATCCTGGCGGTGCCCGCCGAACGCCGGCCCCGGGTCTGTGTCGCCGAGCTGATGCGCGAGCCGCTGCTCGTCCCCGAGACGCTCACCGTCGACCGGCTCCTCGACCGGCTGTCCGGCAAGCGCACCATGGCCGTGGTCATCGACGAGTACGGCGGAACGGCGGGCGTGGCGACCCTTGAGGACATCGTCGAGGAGGTCGTCGGCGAGGTGCGGGACGAGCACGACCCGCACGAGACGCCCGACCTCGCCCACGCGGGCAGTGACGCGGAGGGCCGCGAGCTGTACTCGGCGGACGGATCGGCTCGGGTGGACCAGCTCGCGCGGGTGGGCCTGAGGGCGCCCGAGGGGCCGTACGAGACATTGGCCGGCCTCGTCGCCACGGAGCTGGGCCGTATACCCGCCGTCGGTGACCGAGTCGAGGTGGCCGGCTGGCGGCTCGACGTGGTGGACGCCACCGGCCGCCGGGCGGCCCGAGTGCTGCTGCACGCGCCGTTCGACGACGCGCAGGAGAGCGAGAAGCACGAGAAGTACGAGAAGCAGCACGAGAGCGACGAGAAGGAGGGCGGGCGATGACCGCCGTACAGCTGTTCATCGGCTTCCTGACGCTGGTCGTCAACGCCTTCTTCGTCGGCGCCGAGTTCGCGCTGATCTCGGTGCGGCGCTCGCAGATCGAGCCGTACGCCGACCGGGGCGACCGGCGCGCCAAGAGCGTGCTGTGGGGTCTCCAGCACGTGTCCGCGCTGATGGCGGCCGCGCAGCTCGGCATCACGCTGTGCACGCTGGTCCTCGGTGTGGTCGCGGAGCCCGCGATCGAGCATCTGCTGGAGCCGGTGTTCCACGCGGTGGGCGTGCCGGAGGGCGCCGGGCACGTGGTGTCCTTCGTGATCGCGCTGGCCCTGGCCACCTATCTGCACATGCTGCTCGGCGAGATGGTGCCGAAGAACATCGCGCTGGCCGAGCCGGTGCGCAGCGCGCTCATGCTCGGTCCGCCGCTGGTCACGCTCTCCCGGGCACTGCGGCCGGTCATCTTCACGATCAACGCCTTCGCCAACACACTGCTGAAGCTCATGCGCGTCGAGACCAAGGACGAGGTCACGGCCACCTTCTCGGACGCCGAGCTGGCCCGGCTGGTGCGTGACTCCGGCGAGGCCGGCCTCATCGACGAGCGCGCACGCGAGCGGCTGCACGACGCCCTGGAACTGGGCCGCCGACCCGTGCGCGACGTCGTCCTCCCGCTGGAACGCGTCGTCTACGCGCGCGTGGGCGTCACACCGGAGGAGCTGGAGGCGCTGTCGGCCGAGTCGGGCTTCTCCCGCTTCCCGGTCGTGGACGAGGGCCGCCGCATCGTCGGCTACCTCCATGTGAAGGACGCCCTCGACGCCCCCGCGCGCGACGTGCCCTTCCCGGTCCGGGACATGCGCCCCATCGCGCGCGTCCGGGAGAGCACCCCTCTCGACGACGTCCTCACGGCCATGCGCGGCAGCCGCACACACCTGGCGGCCGCGCTGGGCGGCGACGGCCGACTGGCAGGGCTGGTGACCATGGAGGACGTGCTGCGGGAGCTGTTCGGGCAGCGGACCTGAGGGCCGACCGACCGACGGGTATGGTCCTCGGGCTACCATTTCTGTCGCCATGCAGACGAACCCCACACACAGCAGCCTGGTCGCGGTCGGCGACTCCTTCACCGAGGGCATGTCGGACCTGCTCCCGGACGGTTCCTACCGGGGCTGGGCCGACCTCCTCGCCGGGCGGATGGCCGCCCGGACACCCGGCTTCCGGTACGCCAACCTCGCGGTGCGCGGGAAGCTGATCGGGCAGATCGTCGAGGAGCAGGTCGACGTGGCGGCCGCGATGGGCGCCGACGTGATCACTCTGGTCGGCGGGCTCAACGACACACTGCGGCCCAAGTGCGACATGGGACGGGTGCGCGGACTCCTGGAGGAGGCCGTGGAGAAGCTCGCCCCGTCGTGCCGACAGCTGGTGCTGATGCGCAGCCCGGGACGGCAGGGTCCGGTCCTCGAGCGGTTCCGGCCGCGTATGGAGGAGCTGTTCGCCTGCGTCGACGAGCTGGCCGAGCGGCACGGCGCGATCGTCGTCGACCTGTACGGGGCGCCGTCGCTCGGCGACCCCCGCCTGTGGGACGTGGACCGGCTGCATCTGACCGCCGAGGGGCACCGCCGGGTCGCGGAGGCGGTGTGGCAGACGCTCGGCTACGACCCCGAGGACACCGAGTGGCATACACCGATGCCGGCCACGCTGCCGCCCGGGTGGGCCGCCCGGCGGGTCGCGGACGCCCGGTTCGCCAGGCAGTACCTGCTGCCGTGGATCGGGCGGCGGCTGACCGGCCGGTCCTCGGGCGACGGGCTGCCGGCCAAGCGGCCGGAACTGCTGCCGTACGAGGGTCCGGCGGCGTAGTCCCGGCGGCCAGGGGTGGGGACAGCACGAGGGTGGCGGGGGGTGCACCCCGGCCCCCGAACACTAGATCCGGCCGGGCTCCGCCCCGCGTGGGCCCGGGCAGGCCGGCACCCTGAACCTTCTTACCGACGGGACGCGGCCCGGCTTCGCCGGTACAGGACGGTTCCCGCGATCAGCAGCGCCCCGCTTGCGGCGATGCCTCCCACTACGCTCGCGGTCTCGACGCCGGTCTCGGGCATGTGGGGGTGCTCCTTCCCCGGGGGCGTCTCGGCCGGAGGCGGCGTCGGCTTGTGCTCGTGGGGCGGCGGGGTGGGCTCGCCCGGCGAGTCCTCGCCATAGCCGTACCCGTAGCCGTAGCCGTCCTCCTGCGACTCCTCGGCGCCGTAGCCGGGCTCCTCCTCGCCGTAGCCGTACCCGCTCGACTTGTCGTCGCCGTAGCCGTGGTCCTTCGGCTCGTCGTCGCCGTAGCCGTACCCGTAGCCGCTCGACTTCTCGTCGTCCCGGCCGTAGCCACTCGACTTCTCGTCGTCGCGGCCGTAGCCACTCGACTTCTCGTCGTCCCGGCCGTAGCCACTGGACTCTTCCGCGCCGTAACCATGGTCTTTCGGCTTCTCGGTGCCGTAGCTCTGCTCGCTCGGCTTCTCGGTGCCGTACCCCTGCTCGCTCGGCTTCTCGGTGCCATAGCCCTGGCTGCTCGGCTCTTCGGCTCCGTAGCCGGAATTTCCGTATCCGGAGGTGCTGTTTTCAGAAGCCGGCTGGGACACCTCCATGTGGCTGAACTTTTCGTTCAGCGCACCGAATTTGTCCTGCATCTCGCCGATTCTCTCGTGCATCCTGCCGAATTTGTCGTGCATGTTGGCGAGTTTGTCGTCCAGCTCGTCCAGCCCGTCCGAGCCCCATGGATCCGTACGGCCCGACAGCGCGGAGGCGGAGTTCACCACGGTCCCCTGCACGCGTGGGGCCGAGGACGCGCATGTGCCGTACAGAGAAAGGGCGCTCGTCGTGGCGGCGGCCACAATCAATCCCCTGGTCAGGGCCTGTCGCATTCTCGTTTTCTCTCTCTCGGGCGGAATGGGGAAATCCGACGGTCGGTCATGGGACGCGAGATCGTCGATTACCGGGATTCACGAGGTCGTCGCAGGAGCCGTGATGCCGCACGTTCACAATCGCCACGACGTGCAGACTATGAACGAGAGAGGGAGGTCCCAGGAAGCGAGGACGCGACGACGGCCGGGGAATTCACCCGATCGCCCGCCGACATCGGCGTCCACGGGGCCAAATCCCGTCGCGACCGGCGTCCGTCCCACGGCGGTCGCGCGGTCCGGCGGACGCACGGCGCATGGAGCGCCTCTGACCTGGGGCGCTCAGCGCTGGACAGCCGACGGGTGCCCGCCGGGCGGCGGGTAAACTCCGTACACGTGACTTCTGCGCCCGCCAAGCCCCGCATCCCGAACGTCCTCGCCGGACGCTACGCCTCCACCGAGCTCGCCACGCTCTGGTCCCCCGAGCAGAAGGTGAAGCTGGAGCGGCAGCTCTGGCTCGCCGTGCTGCGGGCCCAGAAGGACCTCGGCATCGAGGTGCCGGACGAGGCGCTCGCCGACTACGAGCGTGTCCTGGACACCGTCGACCTGGCCTCGATCGCCGAGCGCGAGAAGGTCACGCGGCACGACGTGAAGGCGCGGATCGAGGAGTTCAACGACCTCGCCGGGCATGAGCACGTGCACAAGGGCATGACGTCCCGCGACCTCACGGAGAACGTCGAGCAGCTCCAGATCCGGCTCTCGCTGGAGCTGATGCGCGACCGTACGGTGGCCGTGCTCGCGCGCCTCGGCAAGCTGGCCGGTGAGTACGGCGAGCTGGTCATGGCCGGCCGCTCCCACAACGTAGCCGCGCAGGCCACGACGCTGGGCAAGCGCTTCGCCACCGGCGCCGACGAGCTGCTCGTCGCCTACGGCCGCGTCGAGGAGCTCCTCGGCCGCTACCCGCTGCGCGGCATCAAGGGCCCGGTCGGCACCGCGCAGGACATGCTCGACCTGCTCGGCGGGGACGCCTCGAAGCTGGCGGACCTGGAGGACCGGATCGCGGGCCACCTGGGCTTCTCGCAGGCGTTCACGTCCGTCGGCCAGGTCTACCCGCGCTCCCTCGACTACGAGGTCGTCACCGCGCTGGTGCAGCTGGCGGCCGCGCCGTCCTCGCTGGCCAAGACGATCCGGCTGATGGCCGGGCACGAGCTCGTGACGGAGGGCTTCAAGCCGGGCCAGGTCGGGTCCTCCGCGATGCCGCACAAGATGAACACCCGCTCCTGCGAGCGCGTCAACGGCCTGATGGTGATCCTGCGCGGCTACGCCTCGATGACCGGTGAGCTGGCGGGCGACCAGTGGAACGAGGGCGACGTGTCCTGCTCGGTGGTGCGCCGGGTCGCGCTGCCGGACGCGTTCTTCGCGCTGGACGGTCTGCTGGAGACGTTCCTGACGGTGCTGGACGAGTTCGGCGCGTTCCCTGCGGTCGTGGCCCGTGAGCTGGACCGCTACCTGCCGTTCCTCGCCACCACCAAGGTGCTGATGGGCGCGGTGCGCGCGGGCGTCGGCCGTGAGGTCGCGCACGAGGCGATCAAGGAGAACGCCGTCGCCTCCGCGCTGGCGATGCGTGAGCAGGGCGCCGAGCGCAATGAGCTGCTGGACAAGCTGGCCGCCGACGAGCGCATCCCGCTCGACCGCGCCCAGCTGGACGCGCTCATGGCCGACAAGCTCTCCTTCACCGGTGCCGCTGCCGACCAGGTCGGCGTCGTGGTCGGCCGGGTCGAGGAGATCGTGAAGCAGCGCCCGGAGGCCGCCGGTTACACGCCCGGGGCCATCCTCTAGCGCGTCGCAGAGCATGACGCACTTCACCGCCGAGCAGTTGGAGGCCGCTCGCGACCGTCTGGTGCCGGACGTCGTCGCGGACGGTCTCCATGTGCTGTTCTGCGGCATCAATCCCGGTCTGATGACGGCCGCGACCGGCCATCACTTCGCCCGCCCCGGCAACCGTTTCTGGCCGGTCCTGCATCTGTCGGGGTTCACGCCGAGGCTCTTGAAGCCGGCGGAGCAGGGAGAGTTGCTGTCCTACGGCCTCGGCATCACGAACGTCGTCGCGCGGGCGACCGCACGGGCCGACGAGCTGAGCGCCGAGGAGTACCGCGAGGGCGGGCGGCTGCTGGCGGCCAAGGTGGCGCGGCTGCGGCCGCGTTGGCTGGCCGTCGTGGGGGTCACCGCCTATCGGGCGGCTTTCGACGACCGTAAGGCCCAGGTGGGTGCGCAGGTGCGGACGATCGGGGACACGCGCGTGTGGGTGCTGCCGAATCCGAGTGGGCTCAACGCGCACTGGACGGCGGCGACGATGGCGGAGGAGTTCGGGAGATTGCGGGCTGCGGCCGTGGCGTGACGGATCACGGCGAGGACAGAGGGGTCGCGGCGCGGTCTGACGGATCACGGCGGGCGTTGACGGATCACTCCGACGCCTGACCGGGTCACGGTGGGTCGATCTCCGTGACCACGCCGAGCAGCTTCACGTCGTCGTCCTCGTCCAGGTCGGCGACGCAGACCGCGACCCAACGGCCCGTCCCCTCCGCTTCCCAGACGCAGGCCACGCGGGCGCGTGCGCTGAGCGAGACCCAGGGATCGGGTATCTCCTCCTGCGCGGTACGCAGCGAGACGGTCTGGAGGTTGTAGGGGGCCGTTTCTCTCCAGCGGGCCGCGAACCGCTCGTCCAGGGCGTCGCGGTACTTCTCGTACTGCTCCACCGTCTCCGCACGGGTCCCAATGTCGCCGTGACTGCTCTCTAACACCACGACGTGGTAGCCGGGGCCGCTCTCGTCGCCGTGCGACGAGGTGCGCTCCGCCATGAACGGGCGGAAGCACAACTCGTCGATGAGGGCGATGTGCCGTGCGATGTTCATGCGTTCCAGTAAACCCGGCACCACTGACAACTGGCGTGCCGTCAGGCGTCCCGCCGCCGCACGCTCCACGCCCCCGCGAGCAGCGCCGCCGCCGTCCAGAGCGCGGTCACCGCCAGGCCGGACCAGGGCCCGAGGGTGCCGTCGTACGTCTGGTGCAGGACGATCTGTCCGGCCTTGTCGGGCAGGAAGTCGGCCACGGTGCCCGCGGCGTCCCCGATCACGAAGGACACCACGAGGATGAACGGGATCATCAGGGAGAGCGTGGCCACCCCGCTGCGGAGCACCGCGGTCAGGCCCGCCGAGAACAGGGCCATGAGCATGAGGTAGACACCACAGCCCAGGACGCCGCGCACCTGCTCGCCCGTCGTGACCCCGTTCGCCGCCGGTCCCAGTCCCGCGCGTGCCACGACGTACGCCGTGCAGGCGGTGAGGAGACCTACGAGCAGCGCCGGCACGGCGATGGCCGTCACCTTGGCGGCGAACCACAGTCCGCGCTGCGGCGCAGCGGCGAGCGTCAGTCGGAGCGCACCCCCGTGGTACTCCGACGACACGGCCATCGCGCCGAACGAGATGGCCGCGATCTGGCCGGGCAGCACACCCGACAGCGCGGTGAACAGCGGGTCGAACTCGGGATCTGAACTGGCGTCGGAGCCTGCCAGCGCGGAGAACGCCGTGGTGGCGGCGAAGAGCGCGAGCAGCGCTCCTGGCAGCGAGCGAAGCGTGCGGATCTTGAGCCACTCCGAGTGGAGCACGGGTGCGAATCCCATGGTTCAGGCCTCCTGGGGCTGTGCGGTGAACTCGGCCTCGGTCGCGGTCAGGTCCAGGTAGGCCTGCTCCAACGTGGCTTCCTCAGGCGCGAGTTCGAGAAGGGGGACTCCGGCCTGCGAGGCGATGCGGCCGATGTCGTCCACGCGTGCGTGGCGCACGCTCCAGTGCCCGTCCTCGTGCTCGACGGCGTCGTGACCGTGGCGGTCGAGGGCCGCCTTGAGCGCGGTGGCGTCCGTGGTGCGGACACGGACGCGGGGCTCCACGCGTGCGTGGATGAACTCTCGCATCGGCGTGTCGGCCAGCAGGCGCCCCCGGCCGAGAACCACCAGGTGGTCGGCGAAGGACGCGGTCTCGTTCATGAGGTGGCTGGAGACCAGGACCGTGCGCCCCTGCCCCGCGAGCCGGCGCAGCAGGGCGCGGATCCAGATGATGCCCTCGGGGTCGAGGCCGTTGGAGGGCTCGTCGAGCATGACCACCTCGGGGTCGCCGAGGAGGGCCGCCGCGATGCCGAGCCGCTGGCGCATGCCCAGGGAGTACGTCTTCACCCTGCGGCGCGCGACCGAGGCGAGCCCGGTCTCCTCCAGCACCTCGTCGACCCGGCGGACGGCGACGCGGTTGCTCACCGCGAGGACGCGCAGGTGGTCGCGGGCGGTGCGGGAGCCGTGCGCGGCCTGGGCGTCCAGCAACGCACCGACGTGACGCAGGGGTTCGCGCAGGGTCGGGTAGGCACGGCCGCCGATCGTGGCGGTTCCGGACGTCGGCCGGTCGAGGCCGAGCACCAGTCGCATGGTGGTGGACTTCCCGGCGCCGTTGGGGCCGAGGAAGCCGGTGACACGGCCGGGGAGGACGGTGAAGGTGAGGTCGTCCACGGCCCGCCGGGTGCCGTACTCCTTGGTGAGGGCTTGGACTTCGATGCTGGTCATGGCATCAGCCTGGCGGTCGGGGGCGGGTGCGGCCCTCCCCCGCCGGTGGAGATCGTCTCCCCCGTGCGGGGGAGGCTCGTCGTCAGCGGTGGCTGGCACCATGACGAAATGGTCCGTCTGCTGCGCCCGTTCGGCCGGGCGGTGACGTACACACGATTGCTGCATTTGTGCATCGCCATCGTGTGGCCGTCGATGCTGCTGTTCATCGAGGAAGCGTGGTGGACCTGGGTGTCGGCGGCCGTGCTGCTCGCGCCCGTCGGGCTCGTGCCGGCGATGCGCACCGTGGAGGGGCTGCAGGCGAGGTTGCTGCTGACCGGTCACCGGCATGACGGGGGAAGCACCGACATCGTCGTCAGCCCGTCCGTCTCCTGGGGCGACCGGGGACGGCTCGTCGTGTGGCTGGAGGCGCGGCTGCTGCTCGGCTGCGCGACATCGATGGCAACCGTCCAACTGCTGCTCACCTCGGTGGACTTGGTGTCGTCCGCGTTCGGCCGTGACGTCAAGGAGGGCGTGCTGCTGCTCCTTGACGGCCACCACTGGTGGCACGTCCTGCTCGCGCCCTTGTCGCTGGGGGCCCTGGCGCTGACCGTGATCGGCTCGGGTCATCTCATCACCGCCCTGGCCCACCGTCTCCTGGGCCCCTCCCCCGCCGAGCGCCTCGCCGCCCTGGAGGAGCGCACCGAGCAGCTTCTGGAGCGCACCCGTATCGCCCGTGAGCTCCACGACTCCATCGGGCATGCCCTGACCGTGGCCGTCGTCCAGGCGGGAGCCGCCCGAGCAGCCGGCGATCCCGTCTTCACCGACCGTGCCCTGGACGCCATCGAGGAGACCGGGCGGGCCGCCCTGGAGGATCTGGAGCGGGTGCTCGGAGTCCTGCGCGAGTCCGAGCGGCCGGTCAGCAGCCGGCCGACGCTCACGGACGCCGACCGTCTGCTGGAGTCCGCGCGCGCCTCCGGCACCAAGGTCGACATCGACATGACCGGGCCGTTGGACACCGTGCCCGGGTCAATCTCCCGGGAGGGATATCGCATCCTGCAGGAGTCGCTGACCAACGTGCTGCGGCACGCGGACTCCGCCCCGGCCCGCGTCCGGGTCGCCGTCGCGGACGGCAGGCTCACCCTGGAGGTCCGCAATCCGCTCACCGACGGCATACCCGGGCCCGGCAGGGGCAGCGGCCTGCGCGGGATCCGTGAGCGCGCCGCACTGCTGGGCGGACAGGCGCGGACCGGCCCCGACCGCGGTGACTGGCAGGTACATGTTGAGCTGCCCTTGAGTTGATCTAGGCTGGCCGGATGCCGGTCACCGTTCTCCTCGTCGACGACGAACCCCTCGTACGCGCGGGTCTGCGGGCCGTGTTGGAGGCGCAGCCCGACATCGAGGTGGTCGGGGAGGCGGCCGACGGGGCGGCGGTGATTCCGCTGGTGCGGCGGTTGCGGCCCGACGTTGTCGCCATGGACGTGCGGATGCCGCTGCTGGACGGGATCGAGGCCACGCGCGCGGTGCTGCGGACGGTCGACGCGCCGCCGAAGATCGTCGTCATCACGACCTTCGAGAACGACGAGTACGTCTACGAGGCCCTGCGGGCGGGCGCCGACGGCTTCCTGCTGAAGCGGGCCCGGCCGGCCGAGATCGTGCACGCCGTGCGGCTGGTCGCCGAGGGCGAGTCGCGGTTGTTCCCGGCGTCGGTGCGGCAGCTCGCCGCGCGGTACGGCGACGACGGGGGGAACCGGGCGGCGCGGGCGGTCCTGGAGCGGGCCCGGCTGACCGACCGGGAGGCCGAGGTGCTGCGGCTGATGGCGCGCGGCCTGTCGAACGCGGAGATCGCCGACCGTCTGGTGGTCGGGACCGAGACGGTGAAGTCCCATGTGAGTGCCGTTCTGGCGAAGCTGGGGGCGCGGGACCGCACGCAGGCGGTGATCACGGCATACGAGTCGGGGTTCGTGGCGCCGGGGTGACGGCCGGCGGGGACAGGGCCGCTCGGACCGACCAGCGGGGCGTCGGGGTACCGCCTCTCGCCGGGGTGGGCCGCGGCGAGTACCATCCGCCCAACATGCGCACGAGCTGGGAGGACGGACGTTGGGGCAGCTGACCGGCGGGGATCCCTCGCTGCTGCGAAGGATCAACTCCGCGGTGGTGCTGCACGCGCTGCGTGCCACGGACGCCGCCACACTGACGGAGATCACCCGGGTGACCGGGCTGTCCCGGCCGACCGTCGAGGGTGTCGTCGAAGGGCTCATCGAGGCGGGGTACGTCGTCGAGAAGGCGGCCGACGAGAGTGTCGTGCGGCGGCAGGGCCGTCCCGCGCGGCGGTTCCGGTTCCGGGCCGAGGCGGGTCATCTGCTGGGCGTGGACATCGGCGCGCATCGGGTCGCCGCGCTCCTGGCCGATCTGGACGGCCGGGTGCTGGGCGCCGTCGACAAGAAGGTCGACGAGACGGCTCCGGCCGACGAGCGGCTGGAGCGGGTGCGTACGGCGGTCGCGGAACTGCTGCGCCGGGCCGGTGTGGCACGGGGTTCGCTGCGGGCCGTCGGCGTCGCGACTCCGGGCATCGTCGAGGCCGACGGGACCGTGCGGCTGGGCGCCGCGCTGCCCGAGTGGACGGGTCTCAGGCTGGGCGAGCGACTGAGCCGTTCCTTCAAGTGCCCGGTGCTGGTGGAGAACGACGCCAACGCGGCGGCGGTCGCCGAGCACTGGAAGGGCTCCGCCACCGAGTCCGACGACGTGGTGTTCGTGCTGGCCGGGTTGAGCCCGGGCGCCGGTTCACTGATCGGCGGTCAGCTGCACCGGGGGTTCGGCGGCGCCGCCGGTGAGATCGGCGCGCTGCATCTGCTGGGCCGCGAGGCCACGCCGGAGACCCTGCTGTCCACCACGGACGAGCCGCTGCGCCCCCTCGACGAGCGTGCCGTCGCCGAGGTCTTCGCCCAGGCCCGCGAGGGCGACCAGCGGGCCCTCGCGGCCGTCGAGCGCTTCATCCAGCGCCTCGTCCACGACGTGGCCGCCCTGGTCCTCGCCCTCGACCCCGAGCTGGTCGTCGTCGGCGGCTGGGCCGCCGGTCTGGACGGCGTGCTGGAGCCGCTGCGCCGCGAACTGGCCCGCTACTGCCTGCGCCCCCCGAAGGTCGCCCTGTCCCTCCTCGGCGAGGCCGCCGTGGCGACGGGCGCGCTGCGGCTCGCCCTCGACCATGTGGAGGAGCAGCTGTTCGCGGTGGAGGGCACGGTGACCGGGCGGCGCTGACGACGCACCGTCCGTGCCGGTGAACACGACGCGCCCCGGAGTGGCTCCGGGGCGCGCGGCCTGTGCGGGTGCGGCGGTCAGGACGCCTGGCGCTCCGGGTCCTGGTGGATCTCCACGCGGCCGGAGTCACCGAAGGTCAGCCGACAGGTGTCCGCGCGGTACGTGGCGACCGAGAGCGCGGCGGTGCGGCCCTCGGCGATGTAGCGGGTGGTGACGACGAGGACGGGCGCCCCGGGGAGGCGGTCCAGCTCCTTGGCGTCGTCCGCGCGGGCCGAGCCCAGCTCGACGGCGCTCTCCTGGCCCTCCAGCTCCAGGCGCTGGAGCTCGCGCAGCACGGCACGCGCGCGTGCCGCTCCGGAAGGGGCGTCGATGGCGGAGAGGTCGGGCACCGACGACTGCGGGATGTAGAGCAACTCGGCGGCGACGGGCTGGCCGTGGGTCACGCGGGAGCGGCGCACGGTGTGCACGGGCTCGTCCCGGCCGCTGTCGAGGGCGTCGGCCACGGACGCGGGCGGCACCGCGGGCGTGCAGTCCACGGGCTGCCAGACGTCGTCGGGCGCTCCCGGCCAGGCGTGCTGCTCGCTGCCGACGGACACGCCCACGCGCGGCGGCGCGACGGTCGTACCGACGCCGCGGCGGCGCTGGAGCCTGCCTTCCAGTTCGAGCTGTTCCAGTGCCTGGCGGAGCGTGGCCCTGGCGACGCCGAAGCGGGCGGCCAGGTCGCGTTCGTTGGGCAGAATCTCGCCCACGGTGAATTCGGAGTCCAGTGCCTCACTGAGCACGGTCCTGAGGTGCCAGTACTTCGGCTCCGGCACCGATTCGAGCTGCGTGGTCCCCACCCTGTCCTCCGCAATCGCCGTGGCCCAGCGGCGTTTTAGCGCCCTTGTTTATTATAGGTTGTTGCACTTATCAGCGACCATAGGGCGGCCCTCACCCTTGGTCAATACCAATGGCCGGGAACGTTCACGGGGCGGGCCCGGGCCGCCGCGCCCAGGACGCGGCGGCGGGGCTACGCCGTCGCCAGCGACGTCAGCTTGTCGGGGTTGCGGATGATGTAGACCGCCTGGATCCGGCCGTCCAGGACGTCCAGCTGGAAGACGCTGTCGGGCTTGTCGCCGGAGCGCACCAGCACCGCGGGGCCACCGTTGACCTCCAGGAACCGGAAGGACACGTCGGCGACGCCCTTCCGCGCGGCGCCGACCAGGAAGCGACCCACCTTGTCGGCGGTCTCCAGGACCCGCACCGGCGCCTTGGCCTTGCCGCCGCTGTCGCCGACGAGGCGGACGTCCGGGGCGAGGAGGGACATGAGCCCTTCCAGGTCGCCCTCCGCCGCCGCGGCCAGGAAGCGTTCGGTGAGATCGCGTCGCTGTACCGGGTCGACCTCGTACCGCGGCCGCCGTTCGTCGACGTGCTTGCGGGCACGTCCGGCGAGCTGGCGCACGGCCGCCTCGCCGCGGTCGAGCATGGCGGCGATCTCGGCGTACGGGTAGCCGAAGGCCTCCCTGAGGACGAACACCGCCCGCTCCAGCGGTGACAGCGACTCCAGGACGACGAGGACGGCGAGGGAGACGGAGTCGGCGAGGACGGCCCGCTCGGCGGTGTCCGGGACAGCGTCCCCGAAGTCGGTGACGTACGGCTCCGGCAGCCAGGGACCGACATAGGTCTCGCCCCGCGCCTTGACCTGGCGCAGCCGGTCGATGGCGAGCCGGGTGGTGACGCGCACGAGGTAGGCGCGCGGTTCGCGCACCTCGGACCGGTCGGCGTTGGACCAGCGAAGCCAGGCCTCCTGCACCACGTCCTCCGCGTCGGCCACGCGGCCGAGCATGCGGTAGGCGACCCCGAGGAGGACGGGGCGGTGCTCTTCGAAGACGTCGGTCTCGGTGTAGGTCGTCACTGTTCCATCCCATCCGACGCGTCCGGTCGTGTCCAGGCGAAATCGGCGCCGCGGGGGCGGGGCGTTCAACCGCGAGGCGGGCAGGGCACGTTGCGGGTGGCGCCGCCCGAGGATCACCGGCCGCCGAGGTCTACCCGTCGGTAGCAATTGCTGACAAGCTGTCTACGGCCGTCCGCCGTTGTCCCAGACTCAGCCAGTGTGTCCCAGACGAGGAGCACCCCATGTCCGCCACCGCCTCCACCGTCTCCCTCCAGGTCGCCTCTCCGCACGGCCCGCGGAGCGTGAGCGTCGACTACGCGCGCGTGGGGAGCGGCGAACCGCTGCTCCTGCTGCACGGGATCGGCCACCACCGGCAGGTCTGGGACCCGGTGGTGGACATCCTCGCGGCCGAGCGCGACGTGATCTCCGTGGACCTGCCCGGCTTCGGGACGTCCCCGGGCCTGCCCGACGGTCTCAGCTACGACCTGGCCACGACGACTGCCGTGTTCGGCGCCTTCTGCGAGGCCATGGACCTCGAACGGCCGCACGTGGTGGGCAACTCGCTGGGCGGTCTGATCGCGCTGGAACTCGGCCGCGAGAAGCTGGCGCGGTCCGTGACCGCTCTCTCCCCGGCCGGCTTCTGGTCCGAGGCCGAGCGGCGCTACGCCTTCGGTGTGCTGCTCGCGATGCGGCACATCTCGCGGCGGCTGCCGCTGCCGCTGGTGGAGCAGCTGTCCCGGTCGGCGGCCGGCCGTACCGTCCTGACCAGCACGATCTACGCGCGCCCGGGCCGGCGGTCACCCGACGCCGTGGTCGCCGAGACGCTGGCTCTGGCGCGGGCCACGGGCTTCGACCAGACCCTCGGCGCCGGCCGTACCGTCCGGTTCACCGACGACATCCCCGGGATCCCGGTCACTGTGGCCTGGGGCAGCAGGGACCGGTTGCTCGTGCGCCGCCAAGGTGTGCGCGCCAAACAGATCATCCCCCGGGCCCGCCTCGTCCGGCTTCCCGGTTGCGGCCACTGCCCCATGAACGACGACCCGGCCCTGGTCGCGCGCGTCATCCTCGACGGCAGCCGCTGACTCGCGCGGGGTACGCACGCGTGGGGCACGCCCGCCTTGGCTGCGCACGCGCGCGGCGCGCGTCAACGCGCCGGAGCCCAGGGCGACCCCGGCGCCGACGAGGGCACTGCCGAGGGCCTGGACGGCGCCGTAGGAGCCGGTTCCGACGAGCGGGGCGGTGCAGGCGGCGGCCACCGGGATGAGCCCCGAGAAGAGGGTGGCGCGCTCGGCGCCGATCCGCTGCATGCCGATGTACCAGCACACGAAGCCGACGACGGTCACGATCACGGCCTGCCAAAGGAGAGCCAGCGTCTCGACGGTGTCGGGCCGGCGCAGCCATGCGGTGCCGTCGAGGAGCAGCCCCGCGACCGCCGACTCCACGGCGGCGACCGCGCACACCGTGGCGGACAGCAGCCGCGGTCCCAGAGGGCGCAGTACGGGCACGGCCAGGACCGCGAAGCCGACCTCGCCGATCAGCGCGCACACGGAGAAGGCGATGCCGGCGCCGTCCGTGCGACCCCAGCCCTGGACCGTGAACGCGCCCACGGCGACGAGCGACGCCCCGTACAGGACCGTCCGTTGCGGCCGCCGCCCGTCCAGCAGGGGCACGACCACGGCCACCACCACCGGCGCGCAGCCGACGAAGACACCGGGGACCGCCGGTTCGGCCGTCCTCTCGGCGGCGATGACGGCCAGGTTGAAGCCGACCATGCCGACGGCGGCGAGGACGACGAGGCGGGCCCACTGACGCCCGGTGAGCGTGCGCAGCCGGGTCGCGGCGCCCCGTCCGGCGAGCGGGACGAGCAGGAGACAGGCGAGGCCGTAGCGCAGGAACTGGCCGCCGGCGTACGGGTAGTCGCCGAGCAGGCTGTTGGCGGTGAAGGATCCTCCGACGAGGACGCAGGCGAGCGCGGCGAGGAGGGCACCGCGCATGGTGGTGGCGTTCATGGGAGTGACGCTAGGAACCGGCGCGGTCCGGATTAAGGTCCACTTTCATGACGTCATCGGAGACCAATCCGGCCGACGGCCCCGAACGGCAGGTGGGCTCCGCCGCCTGGGAGTTGCTTCTGCCGGCCGCTTCGGCGCCCGCACGCACGCGTGGACGTTCGCTGCAGGCGGCGTTGCGTGAGGCGGTGCGGTCGGGGCGGCTGGCGCCGGACACGCGGCTGCCGTCGAGCCGGGACCTCGCGGCCGACCTCGGCGTGTCCCGCGGGTTGATCACCGAGGCGTACGAGCAGCTGACGGCGGAGGGCTATCTGCGCAGCGGCCGGGGTGCCGGGACCTGGGTGGGCGGTGCCGTACGGTCCGCCCGGCCACGCGCGCGTGACCTCGCGCCCCGGGCCACCGGTGCCCGGCCCGACTTCGTTCCCGGCACGCCGGACCTGTCGATGTTCCCGCGCGCCGCGTGGGCGGCCGCGCAGCGCGGGGTGCTGGCCGAGCTGCCGCACCACGAGCTCGGCTATCCCGACCCGCGCGGGCTGCCCCGGCTGCGTACCGCGCTCGCCGAACTGCTGGCACGCCGCCGCGGCGTGGTCGCGGATCCCGAGCGCCTGGTGGTCGTGTCCGGCGTGGCGCAGGCGACGACGCTGCTCGGTTTCGTCCTGCACGCGCGCGGGCTGCGCGAAGTCGGCGTGGAGAACCCCGGAAGCCCGCAGCACGACGCCCTCTACGCGGCCGCGGGCGTCACCACGGTGCCGCTGCCGCTGGACGACGAGGGGTTCGTCATGGGCGCGCTGCGGGAGTCGGGCGTACGGTCCGTCGTCACGACACCGGCCCACCAGTTCCCCACCGGAATCGCCTACACCGCCCAGCGCCGCACCGAGCTGCTCGACTGGGCACGGTCCGTCGACGGATTCGTCCTGGAGGACGACTACGACGGCGACTTCCGGTACGACCGAGCCCCCGTCGGCGCACTTCAGGGCCTCGACCCGGAGCGCGTCGCCTACGCGGGGTCGGTCAGCAAGTCCCTCGCTCCGGGACTGCGGCTCGGCTGGCTGCTCGTACCGGAGGCGCTGGCCGAGGACGTCGTCGAACGCAAGCGGACCATGGACCTCGGGCACCCCACCCTCGACCAGGCGCTGTTCGCCCGGTTCGTGGAGCGCGGTGACTACGACCGCCAGCTGCGCCGGTGCCAGCGCGCGTACCGGGAGCGTCGCGACGCCCTCGTCTCCGCGCTGGAGGAGCACTTTCCGGGCGCGGAGGTGACCGGCATCGCCGCGGGTCTGCACGTCATCGCCGCGCTGCCGGAACGGTACGGGCCGCAGGAGCGGTTCCTCGCGCGCGTGGCCGCGGCCGGCGTGGCGGTGCGCCCGCTGACGGACTACGCGCACGCGGACGGCGCACGCGCGTGTGCCGGGGAGGACGGACAGCGGGGTGTGCGGCTTGTGCTGGGGTACGCGCACCTGCCGCCGACGCGGATCCGGGCGGGCGTACGGCTCATGGCCGAGGCGACCGCCACGGATCGGCGCTGAGCACGACTCGCGCCTCACGCGCCGGTTCCCTTGCGGATGCGGTCAGTTGTTCACTTGTGGTTTCCGTGAGCGCTGCGGCGCACCAGTAGTTGTGGCACTGCACACTGGCCGGATCCCGCCCCTGGAGGCCTCCATGTCACACCGTTCGTTCCCGGGCCGTCGCAGCGTTCTGCGCGGCTCGCTCGCCGCTTCGGCGGCGCTCACCCTGCCCACGGCGCTCGGCTCGGCACCGGCGTTCGCCCTGTCGGGGCGGCCCAGGGCGGGATGGGGCGTCCAGACGGGAGACGTGACCTGTGACGCGGGGCTGGTGTGGGTGCGGTCCGACCGTCCGGCCCGGATGATCGTGGAGACGTCCGCGACCGAGTCGTTCCGCGCACCGCGCAGATGGCACGGCCCGCTGCTCGGCGCGGACACGGACTTCACCGGCACGACCCGGCTGCGCGGCCTGCCGTCCGGCGAGCAGATCCACTACCGCGTGCTGCTCGCCGACCCGGACGACCCGCGCCGCACCGGCGAGCCGGTCACCGGCACCTTCCGTACCGCCTCGGCACGGCGGCGCGACGGGGTGCGGTTCGTGTGGTCGGGCGACCTCGCCGGTCAGGGCTGGGGCATCAACCCGGACTTCGGCGGCTACCGGATCTACGACGCGATGGCCGCGCTGGACCCGGACTTCTTCCTGTGCAGCGGCGACAACATCTACGCCGACGGCCCGATCTCGGCCTCGGTCGCGCTGCCCGACGGCAGCACCTGGCGGAACATCACCACCGAGGAGAAGTCGAAGGTCGCCGAGACCCTGGCCGAGTTCCGCGGCAACTTCCGCTACAACCTGCTCGACGACAACCTCAAGCGGTTCAACGCCCAGGTCCCGTCCATCATCCAGTGGGACGACCACGAGGTGACCAACAACTGGTACCCCGGCGAGATCCTGGCCGACGCCCGCTACACCGAGAAGAACGTCGACGTCCTGGCCTCGCGCGCCCGGCAGGCGTTCTCGGAGTACTTCCCCCTCTCGACGCTGCGCCGCCCCGACGGCCGGGTCTACCGCGTGGTCAACCACGGCCCGCTGCTGGACGTGTTCGTGCTGGACATGCGCACCTACCGCAACGCCAACTCGACGGACGACCAGGCCACGGACGCGCAGGGCATCCTCGGCGCCGAGCAGCTGCGGTGGCTCAAGCGTGAGCTGGCCCGCTCCCGGGCGGTGTGGAAGGTGATCGCCTCGGACATGCCGCTCGGCCTGGTGGTGCCGGACACCGGCGACGGCAAGCCGAACGTCGAGGCCGTCGCGCAGGGCGACCCGGGGGCACCGCTGGGGCGGGAGCTGCAGATCGCGGAGCTGCTGCGGTTCATCAAGCACCGCGGGATCACCGGCACGGTGTGGCTGACCGCCGACGTGCACTACACGTCGGCCCAGCACTACCAGCCCGCACGGGCGGCCTTCACCGACTTCGAGCCGTTCTGGGAGTTCGTCTCCGGCCCGCTCAACGCGGGTGCGTTCCCGGCGAACACGCTGGACAACACCTTCGGCCCGGACCGGGTGTTCCTCAAGGCGCCGACCACAGCGAACGTCTCGCCGGCGGGCGGCTACCAGTTCTTCGGCGAGGTCGACATCGACGGCGACAGCGGCGAGCTGACGGTGCGGCTGCGCGAGTCCGACGGCACCGTGCTGTTCACCCAGGTCCTGCAGCCGGGCCGGGTCGGTCAGTGACTCCCGTAGCCTGGACCTCGTGCCGCGCACCGGTGTCATCCCCCGGTGCGCGGCGCAGTCGTGTCCGCGTGCCTCGGCGGCGGGCACGCCCGGCCAGGGCGAACTCAGCCTGAAGGTAGGCGTTTTCACAGGTCAGAGCCGATTGTCAGTGGTCGCCTCTACGGTTTTTCCATGACGCGATCTTTGCAGGCCGTGGCCTATCGCCGACCCTCCGTGCTGGAGTCCGCAGCGGACGGACAACGCCTGGGGCTCGAGACGTCCCGGGGTGCGACGCCCTCGGGCGTCGAGGACCATCCGCGGTTCTTCGCGGGCTTCCTGACATCTCCTCAGGTGGCCTCCGCCGGGCTGCTCGCGGTGGCCGACGTGGCGGCCGCCCGGTACTACCAGCGGCAGCTGCGCGCGTCCCTCGACCCGGTCGTGACCGGCAACGGCGACCGGCTGCGCTTCGAGTCGTTCTCCGGCTGCTGCGGGGTGTACGCCCGCCTGGACGTGCTGGAGCCGGGCCTGGACGGCGGCGAGGTGGGACACGGCACGACGAACGTCGACGTCAACAACCCCTTGCGCGAGGCTCTGTCCAGGATGGGCGCGGACGATCCGCTGCATCTGCGCGTGGGTCCGGAGGAACTGGCGGTGACCACGCTGGACGGTCCGGTCGTGGAGAAGAAGGTGCCACTTCCGGACCGCTGGCTGCGGGGTTTCGCGGAGGCGCAGGTCATAGCGGCGGGCTTCGACCTGCGGGCCGAGCTGTCGGCCGCCGAGGCCGTGCGGTTCCTGCGGGCGCTGCCGCGCGGTGGGGCGCGCGGCGCCTCGGTGGGCGCGCGGTGGGTGGTGCCGTCGGGGAGCGGCGGGCTGCGGCCGACCACGCGTGCGGTGCCCGGCGCGGTGTGTCTGCCCGGCCCGGAGCGGCTGGCCGCGCTCCAGCGGGTGCTGCGGCACGCCACGGCGCTGCGCGTGTACGGCCCCGCGGTCACGGGCGGCGCGGCGGCTACGGCCAGTGCGTGGGAGGTGGTGCTGCCGGGCATGCGGCTGACGCTGACGCTGTCGCCCGACGCCTCGCGTGGCTTCTCCGGCGAGGGCGGCGTCCTGGACGCGCTGGCCACCGACGAGGCCGCCGAGGACGCGGAGCTGATCGCGGTGCTCCTCGCATGGGAGCCCCGTGTCGACGTGGCCGATCTGTCAGCCGCCTCGGGCCTCACACCCGAGCGCGTCCGGGCGGCCCTGGTCCGCCTGGGTACGTCGGGGCGGGTCGGGTACGACACGGCGGAGGCGGCGTACTTCCACCGTGAGCTGCCGTACGACGCCGGGCGCGTGGAGCGGCACAACCCGCGGCTGCGTTCGGCCCGGGCGCTGGTGGCCGCGGACGCGGTGACGCTGGACGGCGCCGTCGGGACGGTGACGGCGGAGGACGGGCATGTGCACCGGGTGCGCGACCGCGCAGGCGTGCTCAGTTGCAGCTGTCTGTGGTGGGCGAAGTACCGGGGCGGGCGCGGCCCGTGCAAGCACGCGCTGGCAGTACGGATGGTGCGGCGCGGCATGGCCGCGGCGGAGCGGGACATGGCACGAGTCGACGGGGGTGCGCGATGAGTTCACTGATGGACGCGGTACGGGCCGGGCGGACGGCCGAGGCGGTGAGCCTGCTGGACGGGATGACGGACGCCGAACGGCGGGCGTGTTTCCCCGAGTTGAAGGCACTGCGCAAGGAGCTCAGGGCGGATCAGTGGACGGCGCAGGCCCGTCGCGCCTATCCCGCCCTGCATGCGGCGGGGACCGCGTGCCAGACCGGTGCGGCCGGCGTGGCGAGCTGGCTCGCGGCCTCCGACATGCGTTGGTGGCCCGCGTCTCCGGGCGTCCTGATCGACCTCCTGGGCGATCGGGCTCCCGGCTGGCTCGGCGACGTGGTGCACCGACTGGCCGAGCGTCCGGTCGGCTCGCGGGTGCCGTACGAGCTGATGGCGGGCCTGGTGAGGCTCTCCGGCTGCCCGGTACCGACGACGGAGGCCTACGTCCACGGGTGGGTGGAGCACATCGGCCACGTCTGGCAGCGCGGCGACACGGTCCTGGACCGGTTGCGCAAGGATCCGCACCTCGGACGGCTCGCGACGGCGCTCTTCGAGACGAACGACATCGGCGGCCGGCTGGCCTGGACGGCCACCGAAGGTCCGGACAGCTGGACGGAGGCGCTCGCGCGGCTCACCGTCGAAGGCGCCCTGGACCGGAAGACGACGGTCGACGCGTGCCTGGCAAGGCTGCTGCGGGGCGGCCCGGCCGCCGACCACCGGGTGTTCCTGCGCATGCTGAAGGCCTTCGCCCTCACCCGCGAGGAGGAGCGGGAACACCTGGCCGACTGGCTGGCCCTGGCCTCGGACGCCGCGTCCGTCGTGGCGGCACACGCCCAGTCCGTGCTGGCGTCGCTGGCGCTGGACGGTGAACTGACCGCACCTCAGCTGGCCGAGCTGTCGGGTGCCGTGCTCTTCCGCACCGAGAAGAAGCTCGTACGGGCCCAGCTGATCCTGCTGGGCAAGGTGATCACCCGGGACGGTTCCACAGCCGAGGAGTTGCTGCCCGCGGTGGCCCAGGCCTTCGGGCACGAGGACTCCGATGTGCAGGAGCGGGCGCTGAAGCTGGTGGAACGCCATGTCCGAAAGGTCGGCACCGCCGAGGTCCGGGAGGAACTCGCCGCGGCGTCGGGGCAGTTGATCCCCACCCTGCGGGCGCGGGCGATCCAGAGCCTCGGCGCGTCCCCCGTGGCGGCGGAGCCGGTGACGTACGAGGAGGTCCTGCCACCCGCACCGGAGCCGGTGCGTCTCGCACCCGCGCCCGACTCGGTCACGGAACTGGCCGAAGAAGTCGGGGCGTTGCTCGCCACGGAGGGGGACGTGGCGGCCTTCGAGCGGGCCCTGGACGGACTCGTACGGCATGCGTACCACGACCGGGACATGCTGCTGGAGGCCCTGGAACCGGTCGTCGCGGGGCGCTGGTGGAACCAGCGGGATCCGCGGCACGGGTTCCGTGTGGACGACCACTTCACCGGGAACCACGGTCTGTTCAACGCGGCGCGCGGCCTTGAGCTCCTGCTCGCGACACTACGGGGGAACCTGCTGACCACCACACTCCACAAGGCTCTTGGGCGCTGGACCGTCACCACCGACTGCGGCCACAGCCCGCTCGCCCGGGCCTTCGAGGCCCGTGTCTGGGAGGTCGCGTACCGGATCCGCACCGAGCCGCTGCCGTTCCTGCTCTCCACGCCCACCTGGGGCACGGGTCTGCTGGAGCCGGACGAACTGGTGGCACGGCTGGACGGGTACCGACGCCTCGGCACACGGGTGTCGGAAGCCGACTTCGCGCAGGCTCTGCTACGGGTGCGGCGCGGTGACCGTGCGATGGCCGAGGCGGCCGCGGAGCGGGCGGCGGGGCTCGGCACCCCGGAGGGCACGCGGCTCTCCCAGTGGCTGGCGTCCGGGGCTCCCGCCGTGCCGGCGTTCCGGCGGCGGACGTCAGGGGACCGGATACTCCTCGAAGCGGCGGAAGCAGCCGAGCTGCAGGGGGACTTCCCGCCCGGGTTCCGGCCGTTGGGGCGGCCCGTGAGCGCCGACCCGGATCGCAGGTACTGCTACCACTGGAGCGACGGTGTACGGCAGCACTGGCTGGCCCTGCTCCCCGAGCAGCGTGAACTCGTGGCGGTCAGGATGCTGCGCGACTTCACCGCGGTCGCCGTCCACGACACCCGAGGCGAGGCGGCCGTCCTGCCCCTGCTGGCCGAGTCGGGCGGCGAGGCCGGTGAGGCGGTCCACCTGTCCGTGGCGTACGGGCTCGGTGCACGGCATCCGGAGGACCGGCTCGCCGCCGTGGACGCCCTGCTGGTGCTCGCCGCACGCGGCCAGCTCGACTCGGCGCGGATGGGCGCGGACCTGGGGCAGTTGGTGCGGCTCGGGGCCGTGAAGCCGTCGCGGCTCGTGGAGTCGATGCGCACAGCGGTGGCCACGGGGGCGAACGCCACCATATGGGGGATGCTCCGGCACACCGTGCCCGTCCTGCTCGCGGACCTCTCGGCCGCCGGTGCGGCCGCTCCCGCCCGGGGACTCGCGGATCTCCTGGCCGTCGCCGCGGAGTGCGCCGAACGCACGGGGGCACGCGAGGAGATACCGCACCTGGCGCGGACGGCGGACCGCCGTGGCTCATCCCGGCTGGTGGCCCAGGCCCGGCGACTGCACAGCGCGCTGGCGGAGGGGGCGGCCGCCTGAGGAGACCCGCCGGCGCCCGGGCGACCACCTGCCTCGGCCGACCCACCCCGCTCCACCCCGCCGCACCTCACCGCGCAACGTAATTGAAGAGACGACAAAACCGGCATAAGCCTTCTTTACCGCCCGGTCACAATGCGTTCGTGATCACGCAACACCCTTCCTTCACAGTGGCTGCATGAGTCGAGACATGTCTGATGTGACACGGGCGAAGCACGGGCGCCCCGTGCACCACTGGCGACGCAACGTCATCCACCTGGCCGCCCTCCTCACGGCGGTGGCCGTGGTCGACGGCGTGCCGCACCTGATCGGGAAGGCGCCCGACGGACCGGCGCTGCTGCTGGTCGCGGCGACGGCGCTGGCCGCGGCGGCGGGGTTCCACTCATGGTGGTCACGCCGCCACGGTCACGCGCCGCCGACGAGCGATACCGGCGCCCGGCCGCCCTCCGCGGAGCAGGCCGGGCCGTCGGAGCAGTCCCGGGAGACGTCCGCGACCGTGTCCGAGGAGAGTGCGCTGTGGCGGATGCGGACGACGGTGAAGGACGCGCCCGGGTCGCTCGCGGCACTGTGCACCGCGCTCGCCGGGCTGCGGGTGGACATCCTGAGCCTCCAGACCCACCCGCTGGCCGAGGGCACGGTGGACGAGTTCCTGCTCCGTGCGCCCGGTGGGCTCGCGGCGGCCGAGATCGCCGAGGCGGCCTCGATGGCCGGCGGTAACGGGACCTGGATCGAGCGGGCCGACGCCCATGACCTGGTGGACGCGCCGACCCGGGTGCTGGGCCTCGCCACCCGCACCGCCCTGGACGCGGCGGAACTCCCGCTGGCGTTGCGGCAGTTGCTGGGGCGCTGCACCATCCGTTCGCTGCCCGCGGTGCCGGCCGGGGGCAGCCGGGCTTCGAAGGCGGTGCCGGTGGAAGGGGCTCTCGAGGAGACCGTGATGCGACTGCGGGCGCCGGAAGGTGGAGTGATCACCGTGGAGCGGCCGTATCTGCCGTTCACGCCGACCGAGTTCGCGCGGGCGCGGGCGCTGGTGGAGCTGGATGCCCGGCTCGGGCCGCGCGTGCCGCGCAGCGAGGACGTACTGACTCTGCCCGAGGGCAACGACATCACCGTGCGCCGGGCGGACACCGGAGACCTTCGGGCCGCGAAGGAGATGCACGGGCGGTGCTCCTCGCGGACGCTCGGGATGCGGTACCACGGGCCGGTCGGTGACGCCGACCGCTATCTGGGCCACCTGCTCAGTCCGAGGTTCGGGCGGACGCTCGCCGTACAGACCGCGTCGGGGCGCATCGTCGGGCTCGGTCATCTGCTGTGGGACGGGGACGAGACGGAGGTCGCGCTGCTGGTCGAGGACGCTTGGCAACGGCGTGGCATCGGCGCCGAGTTGCTGCGCAGGCTGGTGGGGATGGCGGTGGAGGCTGGGTGCGCGAGTGTGTACGCGGTGACGCAGTCGTCCAACACCGGGATGGTCGCGGCGATGCGGGGGTTGGGGCTCCCCCTCGACTATCAGGTCGAGGAGGGGACCCTGGTCATCACCGCGCGGTTGGCTCCGCCGGTTGAGCCGGAGGGGGCCATGGGGGTTGTGGGACGAGTGTCCGGTGCGGGTGAGTTGGGCGCGGCCTCATCGCCTGAGCGCCACAAGGGTTAGGACCGGGCGGCGGCTGCGGGTTCGTTGTGGCTGGTCGCGCGGTTCCCCGCGCCCCTGCGGGGGTGCGCCGCCGCGCCCAGCGCTGCGTCCAGATCCGCCCACAGGTCCTCCACGTCCTCCAGGCCCACCGACAGCCGCAGCAAGCGGTCGCTGACGCCGGCGCCGCGGCGGTCGTCCGCGTCGACGATGCGGTGGCTGATGGACGCCGGGTGCTGAATGAGGGTGTCGACGCTGCCGAGGCTCACGGCCGGGGTGATCAGGCGGACGCCGGCGATGACCCCGTGCGGGTCGCCGTCGACCTCGAAGGCGATCATGGCACCGCCGATGCGCGGGTAGTGGACGCGGGCGACGCGCGGGTCGGCGGTGAGGCGGCGGGCGAGTTCGGCGGCGGTCTCCGAGGCGGCCCGGACGCGCACGGGGAGGGTGGACAGGCCGCGCAGCAGGAGGTAGCCGGCCAGCGGGTGCAGGACGCCGCCCGTGGCGAACCGTATCTGCCGGAGCCGTCCGGCGAACTCCTCGTCGCAGGCCACCACGCCCGCCATCACGTCCCCGTGCCCGCCGAGGTACTTGGTGGCGCTGTGCAGCACCAGCCGCGCACCGTGTTCGGCGGGACGCTGCAGCACGGGCGTGGCGAACGTGTTGTCCGCGAGCAGCGGCACGGAGCCGCAGGCGTGGGCCACCGCGCGCAGGTCCACCTCGGCGAGCGTCGGGTTGGCCGGGGACTCGACCATCACCAGGCCGGTGTCCGGACGCAGCGCCTCCGCGATGCCGGCCGGGTCGGTCCAGGTCACTTCCGAGCCCAGCAGCCCGGCGGTGAGCAGATGGTCGCTGCAGCCGTACAGCGGACGGACGGCGACGACATGGCGCAGGCCCATCGAGGCCCGTACGAGCAGGACCGCGGTCAGTGCGGCCATCCCGCTCGCGAAGGCGACCGCCGCCTCCGTGCCCTCCAGGCGGGCGAGGGCGGTCTCGAAGCGGGCGACGGTCGGGTTGCCGAGGCGGCCGTAGACGGGCGGGCCGTCCGGCTCGGCGCCGGTGGTCGCGAAGGCGTCGATGCGGGCGGCCTCGCCGCGGCTGTCGTAGGAGGGGTAGGTGGTGGACAGATCGATCGGCGGGGCGTGCAGTCCCTGCCGGGCGAGGTCGTCGCGGCCGGCGTGGACGGCCTCGGTGGCGAGTGCTCTAGATGCGGTGCGTACGTCGTCGTACCCGTGCATACCGGCGTATGCCTCCCTGCTCGCTGGGTCCATGCAGCGGAAGACTGAACAGCGGGCGGGTCTCACAGGCACGACCCCGTGTTACGTTCGGGACATGGCCGAATCTGTCGTACTGGATCCGGTCGATCTGCATCTGCTGCGGCTCCTGCAGAACGACGCCCGGACCACGTATCGCGACCTCGCCGCGCAGGTCGGGGTGGCGCCGTCGACGTGTCTGGACCGGGTGACCCGGCTGCGCCGCTCGGGCGTGATTCTCGGCCATCAGCTCAGACTGGACCCGGCCAAACTGGGCCGCGGGCTTCAGGCACTGCTGTCCGTGCAGGTCAGGCCGCATCGGCGGGAGTTGGTGGGGCCGTTCGTGGAGCGGATCCGGGCGCTGCCGGAGTCGCTGACCGTGTTCCATCTGACCGGGCCGGACGACTATCTCGTGCATGTCGCGGTCGCGGACATGGCGGACCTCCAGCGACTGGTGCTCGACGAGTTCACCTCCCAGCGCGAAGTGGCGCGGGTGGAGACGCGGTTGATCTTCCAGCAGTGGCACTGCGGGCCGCTGCTGCCACCCGGTGCGCCGGAGCACAAGCCCTCAGCGAAATCCGGCTGACGCGGGCGGGCACCGGCGGAACCGGGCTGACGCGGCGGCGGTCGCCGTACGAGGATGGCCCGTATGTCTGATACCCACAGCCCGCTGCCCCGTGAGGTCGCCGACGCGTATGTCGACGAGCTCATCGCCCTCGATCCGATCACCGGTACGTATCTCGGTGTGAAGGAGAGTTCGAGCCGGCTCCCCGACCTCTCGCCCGCGGGCCAGGAGGCACTCGCGGAGCTTCAGCGGGCCACCCTCGCCCGTCTCGACGAGGCAGAGCGCGTGCCCGGCGCGGACAGTGACAGCGAGCGCCGGTGCGGGCGCCTGCTGCGCGAGCGGCTCACCGCGGAACTCGCCGTGCACGAGGCGAACGAGGGCCTGCGCTCGGTCGGCAACATGGCCACGCCCGCCCATTCGGTCCGTGAGGTCTTCACCGTCACGCCGAGCGGGACCGACGAGGACTGGGCGGCCATCGCCGAACGGCTGCGCGCGGTGCCGACCGCGTACGCGGGGTACCGCGAGTCCCTCGCACAGGGGCTGGAGCGCAAGCTGTACGCGGCTCCGCGGCCGACCGCCACGTTCGTCGAGCAGCTCACCGAGTGGTCCGACACGGGCGAGGGCCGCGGCTGGTTCGAGGACTTCGTGGCGGCCGGTCCCGAGGCGCTGCGCGCGGAGCTGGACGAGGCCGCCCGTGGTGCGACGGCCGCCGTGGTGGAGCTGCGGGACTGGATGCGCGACGTGTACGCGCCGGCGATCGAGGGCGCGCCGAACACGGTGGGCCGCGAGCGGTACGCCCGGTGGGCGCGCTACTTCAACGGCACGGACCTCGACCTGGACGAGGCGTACGCGTACGGCTGGGCCGAGTACCACCGGCTGCTCGGCGAGATGAGGAAGGAGGCGGAGCGGATCCTTCCGGGCGCCGCGACGCCGTGGGTGGCGCTGGCGCACCTCGATGAGCACGGCAAGCACATCGAGGGCGTCGACGAGGTCCGTGACTGGCTTCAGGGCCTGATGGACGAGGCGATCGAGAAGCTGGACGGCACGCACTTCGAACTCGCCGAGCGGGTACGGAAGGTGGAGTCGTGCATCGCCCCGCCCGGCGGCGCGGCGGCCCCGTACTACACGCCGCCGACCGAGGACTTCTCGCGACCGGGCCGCACCTGGCTGCCGACGATGGGCCTGACCCGGTTCCCGGTCTACGACCTCGTCTCGACCTGGTACCACGAGGGCGTGCCGGGCCATCACCTCCAGCTCGCGCAGTGGACGCATATCGCCGGGAACCTCTCCCGCTACCAGGCCACGGTCGGCATGGTCAGCGCCAATGCCGAGGGCTGGGCGCTGTACGCGGAGCGGCTGATGGACGAGCTCGGCTTCCTCACGGATCCGGAGCACCGCCTCGGCTATCTCGACGCGCAGATGATGCGGGCGGCCCGCGTCATCGTCGACATCGGCATGCACCTGGAGCTGGAGATTCCGGCCGACTCGCCGTTCCACCCGGGTGAGCGCTGGACTCCGGAGCTGGCGCAGGAGTTCTTCGGCTCGCACAGCAGCCGTCCGGCGGACTTCGTGGAGAGCGAGCTGACCCGGTATCTGACGATCCCGGGCCAGGCCATCGGCTACAAGCTCGGCGAGCGGGCGTGGCTGCTGGGCCGCGAGCAGGCGCGCGAGCGGCACGGTGACGCCTTCGACCTCAAGGCGTGGCACATGGCTGCCCTTTCTCAGGGCTCGCTGGGCCTGGACGACCTGGTCGACGAGCTGTCCGCGCTCTGATCAGCGCCGGAAGCCGCCCTCGGAGTTGATGACCTCACCGGTGATCCAGCCCGCCTCGTCCGTCGCCAGCCAGGCGATGAGGCGGGCCGGGTCGTCCGGCATGCCCCACCGGCCGGCGGGGAAGGCGGCCGCGACGGCCTCGTACACCTCGCCGGTCAAGTAATCCGTGTCGACGGGGCCGGGGTTGACGGTGTTCACGGTGATCCCCTGTCCGGCGAGCGTGGTCGACAGGGAGCGGGTGATGGAGGCGAGGGCGCCCTTCTGAAGGGCGTAGGCGATCTCGCCCGGCATGCCGCCCGCGATGTCCTGCCCGGAGGTCATCATCACGACGCGTCCGCCGGGGCCGGCCGGCCTGAGCCGGGCGTGCGCCTGGACGAGGAGCAGTACGGCGCGCGTGTCGACCGTCCAGTGCGTGTCGAGCATCGTGGCGTCGATCTCGTCGAGGGTGCCGTCGGAGCCGCTGACGGCGTGGTTGGCGATCAGGATGTCGAGCCGTCCACCGAGCGCCTCGGCGGCGGCCGCGATCAGTTCGGCGGGCGCGGCCGGGTCGGAGAGGTCGCCCGGTCCCGAGAGGCCCCGGGCATCGGGGTCACCGAGCGCCTCACGGACGGAGGCGACGACCTCCTCGGGCCGGTCGGCTCCCCAGGGCATGGCGGCGTCGTGCGGCACATGGTGGTGCAGATAGACGCTCGCGCCGTACGCGGCGAGCCGCCGGGCCACGGCATGTCCGATGCCGGCGCGTCTGCTGGCCCCCGTGACCAGAGCGGTCCGGCCGCGCAGGGGCAGGGGGTCGCGGCGCAGGTCTTCTGGGGCGGGGTGGGGGAATCGGGGCATGACAGATCATCATGGGGAACGCCCGGGTCCGGCGCACCTGGTTATTCGGAGTGCGGCAGCCGCTCCAACTGGACCAGCCCCAGCCACGTCTCCGGTCCCGGCCGCACCTGCGCGGCGCGCACGGCGTACGCCCCCGGCTCCAGGGACACCCGCAGATGCCCGGTCCGTTCGGTCTCGGGTCCAGGCCAGGCGGAGTCGAAGAGGACCACCGCGCCCGGCACCTTCCAGCGCACCTCGTGTTCCCAGACGGCGGTGGCGAGGGCGGCCGGAACCCGGGCGAGCAGTTCCGCCTCCGAGTCGGCCGCACACCAGCGTACGAAGACGCCGTGGTCGGGCAGATAGGCGGTCGAGGCGGGCTCGTCGCCCAGCACCAGGGCCGCGCTGTCGCCCACGGGCAGCAGGCCGACGGACCCGTCGACCTCGCAGGCCCGGTCGTAGTCCGAGGCGGTCTCGTCGCCGTCGGCGCCCGCCCAGAACGGCAGCACCGTCTCCGGTATCGCTATCAGGGGGCCGCCGCCCGACTCCACCCACCGCACCGCGCCCGGTTCCGCGTATCGCACCATGGCAGCAGAACCTACACGCACAGCGCGCTCACCGGTCACCGTGCCCAACGCGCGGATCAGCAGCCGCAGTTCTCCGCGTCCACCGGAGCAGTCAGCGGGTCGGCGGCGCGCCGCTCACCGCCCTCCCAGGTCTCGTAGGCGAACCCCTCGCGCGCCCAGTACTCGAAGCCACCGAGCATCTCCTTGACCTGGTAGCCGAGTTCGGCGAGGGCGAGGGCGGCGCGGGTCGCGCCGTTGCAGCCGGGGCCCCAGCAGTACGTCACGACGGGCACCGACCTGTCGAGGAGTTGCTCGGCCTGCTCGGGGACCAGGGCGGTGGGGAGGTGGATCGCGCCCGGAATGTGGCCCTGGTCCCAGGACTCGGTGGAACGGGAGTCGAGCACGACGAAGCCGGGGTCGCCGTCGGCCACGAGCGCGGCGGCGACATCGGAGACGTCGGCGTGGAAGACGAGGCTCGCCCGGAAGTAGGCGGCGGCCTCGGCCGGGGCGGCGGGAGCCACGCGCAGGACGGGGTTGGCGGTGACCTTGGTGTGGGCGGTTTCGGAGGCTGTGGCGGCGTTCGTCATGCCCAGCAACCTATGGCCCGGTGATCCACTTCCAGAAGGCACAATCCCCGGCACCCCCCTTGATCCACCGGGGATTCTCCTGCTACTCCTCCCCCATGACCATGTTTTCCCCGGACGCCACCGACTGGCGCATCCTCGACGTCCTCCAACGGGAGGGCCGGGCCAGTTTCGCCGAGCTCGCCCGTGCCGTGTCCATGTCCGCGAGCGCGGTCACGGAACGGGTGCGCCGCCTGGAGGAGGCGGGCGTCATCCAGGGGTACGCCGCCGTGGTCGACCCCGAGCGGCTGGGGCTGCCGATCCTCGCCTTCGTACGCCTTCGCTATCCGAACGGCAACTACAAGCCCTTCCACGACCTGGTCGCCGCGACGCCCGAGATCCTGGAGGCCCACCACGTCACGGGCGACGACTGCTTCGTCATCAAGGTCGCGGCCCGCTCGATGCGGCATCTGGAGGAGGTCTCCGGGAAGATCGGCACGCTGGGCTCGGTGACGACCAGCGTGGTCTACTCGTCACCCTTGCCGAGGCGCCCGCTCGGTCAGTGACCCCGGGGGCTCACCGAGCGCTTGGGCGAGTGCCGCCGAGTTCACGATCGAGACGAAGTTCAGCCATGACCATGCCGCTTCGAGCACCTTCGGCGAACGACGGGAAGTCGATCCCCTCGGGGGCGAAGGCCCTGCGGAAGTCGGGAGTGGTGCGGTCGGGAATGGCCCGTGCGGCCGTCAGCAGAGCTCGGGCGGCGGCGGTGCGATGGGCTTCGTGAGCCGAGGCTGCCCGGGTGACGAGAAGGAGTCGGCGGATGACCGGTGGCAGGTCTTCCGGGATTTCCGCGAGCAGGGCGGCGGCGGTTTCGTGTTGTCCGCGGCCGGACAGCCGGTCGGCGGCGAAGATACGCAAGACGGCGGCGTGGGACTGCGCGTCTATCGCCCCATAGTGATCGGCGGCCTGGTTCGCCGCGGCGACGGTCCCTTCGAAGTCGTCCAGGTACTGAGCCACGTTGCTGCGGTGGGAGGCGACGTCGGCACGAGCGACCTGCTGCGCTCGGTACAGCCTGGTCCCCCGCCCGTACTGTGCGGGTGGGAAGGCGACGTCGACGTGGTCCAGGATTTCTTCCGCCAGGTCCAGCAGTTCGGCAACGGCTTCGTGGTCGAGTCTCACCCGGCCGCCCCAGGGCAGGTACACGTACACGCCCGCGGTGGCGACCGACGACTGTGCGCTGAGTTCGGCCAGTGTCGCTGCCATCCGCGGTAACGAGTAGTCCCAGGGGCGCCCCGCCAGCCATCGCCTGCGTCGGTAGAAGGTGTCCGACACCCATCCGTTGAGCAGTCGTTCCCGATGCGTGGTGCTCGCCTCGAGCAGGATGAGCACGTCCGCGACATGCCGTGTGCTGTAGGCCGCGTACAGGGCGGAGTTCGCGCCGTAGGCGAACCCGGCGACCAGAGCCAGGGCCGATGCCCGCGTCAGCTCCTGCGTCGGGTGGAACACGCCCCCGACAAGGAACGGAAAGGTCGCGGAGACCAGAATGATCTGGGGGATGCCGAAGAAGAACCGCAGCGAGCGGTTGAGCAGCCAGGCGAGCCGCCGCCCGTCGAAGCGCGGAGTGACCAGCGGCGCGATGACCGTTGCGAGGATGGCGGGCAGTGCCACACGCCACTCGTCGACCGCCGGGTGGGCGGCCCACCACCGTGCCAACAACTCGCCCAGCGGCCCGTACGCCACGACCAGAAGAACCAGGAGCACACCGAGGTCCGTCATGCGGGCGAGTCGGCGATGCGGCATCAGCAGCGGCCGTCGGGCCCGGTCATAGGCGAGCAGCATTCCCCCCATGAGCAGCGCACAGACGACTCGTGCCCTCAGGTCTGCGTTTTCCGGGGCCGGAGTCAGGAGCACAAGGAGGAGAGGGATGACGCACGTCAGCCTGGCCACCACCCCCCAGAGGACGTCGGAGGGACCCGGGAACGTGGGATACATCCCCCCGGGCAGCTTCTGGACGCGCCCGCGCACCGCTCGCAGTTCAGCCCGCCACACCGCGTCCGGCGAATCCGGTGTCTCCGGGTCGGGGCGAATCCCGCGCAGGGCGGCACCGATCAGCAGGGGTGAGACGAACCACGCGAGCACGCTCGTCCCGCCGCTGCCCAGGGCGAACGACGCGGCGGCCGCCAGGCCGGTGGTGGCCAGGCCCGCCAGTCCCGCGACCAGGCCGATCGCGAGCGGGATCAGCGCCGACTGACGCGCCAGTTCGGTCACCAGATCGCCGAAGGGTCCGGAGACCGGCAGCAGGGCGAGCGCCAGCACCAGGTCGACGGCATAGCGGCGCGGCCCTCGGCGCACGGGCGCGCGTGCCTCCCGAAGACGCAGCAAGGCGTACACGACGCAGGTGCCCACCAACAACGCCCGTACGAGCTCGGACGGTTCCGAGCCGGTCGTTTCGACGGTCACGCACGCCTCCCCCGCGGGACTCTCACGCATCCGATCGTCAGCAACGTACTGGTCTTGTTGTGGACCCGACAGTGGGTCGGGGATGATGAGCCCCGTGGGACGCGGCGTGCGACACCTCCTGACCCTGTCGGCAGGCGTGCTGCTCGGCTTCACCGGGATGGCCGAGGACCTCGACGGCAACGCGCTGGGACTCGTCCTGCTCGTCAACTTCGCGGTGGTGACGGGGTTCGGGGCGCCTGAGCTGGCTCTGGGGTACGCCGTGACCGCCGCGATCCGGCACCCGGACCCGGGGTTGCTCGAGTGGTGGGTGCTCCCGGCTGCCGGTGGGTTCGCCGTGCGGCTGCTGGCGACCAGCGACACCGGCCGGAGGATGCGGCTCCGCTTCAGGTACAGCGGTCGTCTCAAGGGCGAGCTGTCCGGCGTGACCGGCCGGCCGGTGGAACCAGTGGGCCGACTGGTCTCGGCGGTGTCGTGGCTGCTGGTGTGGCTGCCGCTGTCGACGGCCGTGACCGTGGTCGTCCTCGGCAGTCCGCTTCCACCGGTCCTCGTCCTGGCCGCGGGTGTGCTGGCGACAGCGGTGTGCTGGGCCGGTCGGGCCGGTACGCGCGCGATGAGCCGGTATGACCGGCGGTGGTACCTGTCGCTGGACGTCGTGACCCACCTGGGCATGCTGCTCGTGGTGACAGGTGATCCCGACGCGCTGCCCGGCGACGCGTCCGACTTCGGTGTCACCACCCTTGCCATGGTGGTGATGCAGGTGCTGGTCACCACGGTGCTGAGCTGGCCGGTCCGGTGGGCCTGGCCGGTGGCCCGCGGCGTCGGCAGCCTCGTCGGGGGGACCTGGCTGGCCTATGCCTGCGTGGTCCAGCCCTCGACACCGGCGGCATGGGCGTCCATTCTGACCTCGCTGGGGGCACTGGGTGAACTGACGCTACGTCAAATACCGGCGGACTCCTCACCACTGTGGTGGACCAGGGTGCTGTCCGCCCAGAACTTCCGGCGGGACAACACGTCCTACGACGCCCATGTCGCGCAAGCCTGGCTGAACGACGAGAAGCGCCGTCCGACCGGTCTCGCCCTGCCCCACACCATGGCCGCACTGGCCGTGGTCTGCCTGACCGGCCAGTACGGCAAGTACCGATGGCCGGAATACACGCAGCGCCGCTGGCCGCCCACGGACGCGGCGATCATCGAGGGGAAGGCCTGGCTGGAGGCGGCGGAGGACCTGATCGACGCCTCCGAGCCGCATGCGGCGGCGGACGCGGTCGCCCGGGCACGGGCCGACTGTGCGCTCAGCAGGGGCCAGGTGCTGGAGGCGGAGGCGAACTGGACGGGTGCCGAGGCCGCCTATCGCACGGCCGCGGCCGGATTCACCGAGTCGGGACTGCCCGACTTCGCCGCCCTTGCCAGGCTGTTCCGCGCCCGCGTCCTGGCCGAGCGGCTGGACCGGGCCGCCGAGGCGGATACCGAACGCAGGACCATTGCCGCCGACCCCGCGCTACTCGCGCCGACGCGCCGGTGGGCGGGCGCCGAACTGCCCGAGTTCGATGACTACCGGGCGTACCGGAAGCTGGAACGGGCCGCTGACCGGCCCCCGATCATCGACCTCGGTCGGCACAACCCTCCCTGGCCACCGCTGGTGTCCGCCGCGCCGCCGGTCTCCGCACCAGGCGGGGGCAGCGGCATCACCCCCTCCCGCATGCCTGGCGACGGCCCGGCCCGGCGGCTGGTCGACCGGGGCCGGGAACGTTGGCGCCGGGGGCGTCACGCCGAGGCCACCGACGACCTGCGCGAAGCCGCTGATCTGCTGGAACGCAACTCACAGCAGTTGATCGCCATGGACGTCCTGATGGAGCTGGCCAGGGTGCAGACGGACATCGACCCGTTGGCCGCCTTCGACACACTGGAGGCCGCGCTGCGGTTGCAGGAACGCTTCCGCGACGAGGTCGTGGACGAGCGTCTGCGGTTACGGATCAACGGTTGGTTCGAAGTGCTGCACACCCGGCAGATCACCCTGCTGTCCACCGCGTCCGGGCCGGGGTGGCCCGAGCGGCCCGCGGTGGCCGCGTTCGACCTGGCCGAACGGGCCCGGTCCCGCTTGCTCCTGGAGCAGCTCGGGGACACCGCGGACCTGCGTGCGGACGCCGTCCCGGCGGCGTTGGTCCGCCGAGAACGCGATCAGCTGGCCGAGGTTCGTCGGCGACGCGCGGCCATGGGCGCACCGGGCGAGCGGGTCCGGGCGCTGGCCGCGGTACGCGCCGCCCGCAGCCGACTGGCCGAAACCTGGCAGGAGGTGGCCACCACCGGCGCTCCCGGCGCGGAGTACGCCCAGATGCGGCGAGGCGACCCGTTGAGGTTCGCGGAGGTCGAGCCGCTGCTCGGGCAGGCGCTGCTGGCCGAGTATCACGTGGCGGAGGACGCGGTCGTCCTTCTGCTGGCCCGGGCGGGCGCGGTTCAGCCGACGATGGTGCGGGTGCCACTGGGCCGCGCCGAGCTGACCCGCGTCGTGGGTGACTCGTTCAGCGCGGTCCACTCCGCCCAGCCCTCCGACTGGCAGGTGCTGAGCCCGCTGGTCGAGCCGCTGGTGCGACACAGCTCACCGGGGCAGGTCGTCTGGATCGTGCCGCACGACGTACTGCACGGTGTGCCGTTGCACGCCTTCGAGGTCGACGGCACACCGCTCGTCGAGCGCAACCCCGTCTGCTACACCTCCGCCGCGGCGGTGATGCGCTACTGCCAGGCGAAACGGCGGACCGCGGCGCGCAGGTCGGTCGTGCTGGCCGATTCACGTGCCGAGCGGCCGTTGTCACACTCGCGCGCCCAGAGCAACCTCGTGTGCTCCCTGCTGGACCGCCCCACACGGCTCGTGGGCCCGGACGCGACCGTCGCCGGGATGAGCGCGGCAGCGCGCGGCGGCGTGTCGGTGCTCCACATAGCCTGCCACGGCGAGTTCGACGTCGAGCAGCCCGCAAGATCCCGTGTGCTGCTCGCCGCGGACGGTGGCGACGACGGGCTGCTGACCGCCGAACGCATCCTGGGCATGGAGCTGCCGGCGGACCTGGTCACTCTGAGCGCCTGCCAGAGCGGGGTCGCACATCGCAGGCAGGGCGACGAACTGTTCGGCCTGACAAGGGCCTTGATCTATGCGGGCGCCTCAGCGGTGATGGTCAGCCTGTGGGCGGTGGACGAGGTGGCCACCGGACTGCTGATGTACTCGTTCTATCGGGCCAGACGGGCCGGCGAGGGCAAGGCCGCGGCGCTGCGCACGGCCCAGCTCGCCGTCCGGGAGGCCACCCTCGATGACGTCGTCGGCTACTGCACCCGCGTCGGGGGCGAACACCGGGTGCTCGCACGGGAGTTGGCGGACGCCCGGTTCCGCGCGAGGGACTTCGCCGCCGCGGCGGACGCCTACGAGAAGTTGCTGGACACGTCCGACGGCGACAGTGCGGACGATCAGATGCTACGGGCGGCACTCGCCAGGGCGACGCTCGCGCGACAAGGGCATACCGAAGGCCCCGACCACACCAGGAGGATCTATGCCCACCCCTATCACTGGGCCGGATTCGTGCTGATCGGAGACTGGCATTGAGACCCGCGGATCCGGTCGCCAAGTACGCCGACCACGACATCGCCGTCCTGCCCGCCGAACTGACCCCGGCCGAGGCGAGGGCACTCCTGACGGGCGTCGGAGTGGTCGTCGCCGACGGCGGCGGCGTGCTGGGCACCGTGACGGCCGCGGAGCTGCTCGGCGCCGTCGCGGACACCCTGGCCGACTGGTGCGAGTTGCCCCCGGCGATCGAAGTGGACGCCGACCTCGCTCTCGTGGAACTCGCCAACTCGCCTGCGATCACCCTGCTGTTGCTGGACATCCCGCGTCTGGTGCTCATGCGCGACGGCAAGCCGGTCGCCGTACTCGCGGTGTCGCTCATGGCGAACTACCTCGCCTCGGGCGAGCACCTGCTGCCCGGCAACGAGATGGGCCCGATGGGCGCCTCCGCCGACGGCACGCTGCCCGGCCGGGTCCGGCTCGCCTCGGCCCACGTGGCCTGCGCGGAATGCGGACACCGCAACGCGCTCGAGTACTGGAACCCGCGCAGACCGCCGCGATGCGCGAATCCCGATCGTCCTCCGCACGACCTCACGCTGGGGAGCTGATCGTGCTCGGAACCGTCGTGGGTGAGACCAGTGCCCTGTTCGACCGGCGCTTCCTGCTCAATGCCCTTCTGCCGGTCCTCATCACTCTGAGCCTCCTCGCCACGGTGATCATCGGCACGCTCACCGATCCGGGCCGGATGCTGCGCGAGTGGAACGGCCTCGACGCCACCGTTCGGGTACTGGCGGGCACCGGCATGGTGATCGTCGCCGTCGTGATCGCGGCCGTCGTCTCCGGACGCTCGCAGTCGCTCATCCGCTGTTACGAGGGTCTGTGGCCGGGGCGGCTCGGCCGGGCCCTGATGCTGCCCGGCCGCCGCTGGCACCGGCGGCGCGCCCGGCGTCTGGGCTTCGACCGAGCCGCCGCCGACTATCCGCCCGACGCGCGGGACATCATGCCCACCCGTCTGGGCAACGTCCTGCGCGCCTGCGAGAGCTACCCACACGAACGCTATGGCCTGGACACCGTGCTCACCTGGCCCCGGTTGTTCCCGCTGCTCCCGGACGCCCTCACCGCGGCGCTCTCGGCGGCCCGCGCGGAGATCGAGTTCCATCTGACCATCTCTGCCCTGGCGGCGTTCTTCGCGGTCGGCGCGGGCGGGTGGCTGGCCGCGGTCCAAGCTCCGACATGGCTGTTCCTCACCTGCTACTGGGCCGGCGCCGCCACCGCCTGGCTCACCTATCGCGGCGCGCTGGCACCCGCCCGCCTGTACGGAGAACAGGTGCGGGTCGCCTTCGACCTGTATCGGCAGGAACTGCTGACCCACTTGGGCGCCGAGGGCGCCGAACGCGAGCAGTGGACGCGACTGAACCAGTTCTGGTACCGCAACATCCCGATGGACACGCCGCTCCTGCCGGAACCCGAGGACGAAGTGCCGGCGGAACCGTCGGGGCCGGCCGTTCCGCTGCAGCTGCTCGCCTGGATGTTGATCATCTTGAGCGGGCTCATGGTGGTGTGGCTGCGATGAGCCGCCTGCTCGGGAGACCGAGGACCGGGCCGCACATCACCCGGCAGGTTCGATACGCAGGACAGCGGCGGTGGCGCGGACATCTACGACCTCCAGACTCATGGCGTCGTTGACGGTCGCGGCTGTCCCCTCGTCGCACCTCAGCCCGACCCCGTCAGCGGCGCGGCCATCTCGACCGCGCGGACGGTGATCGCCGTCACCTCGATCGGCCCGAGGCCGTACGTCTCCGGCACGGTCACGACATCCCCCACCGCGACCTCGACCTCGCACGTCCCGTCGGCGCACGGCCCTGTCGCGGAGGGCGACGGCGTGGGGCCTGGCGCCGGTGCCCCGGAGCGGGACACCGGGACGGCTCTGGGCGGGAGAACCGTTCGAGGAATCCGGGGAATCCGAGGAGTCCGGGGAACACCCGGGAGCGCGGCGACCGCGACAACGGCGACGGCGGCGGCGACGGGTGACGGTCTGCGCATCATGGCCGCCATGGACCGGCCCCGCCCGGGCCCCGTCCCGGCGGGCCTTGCGCCCGACGTTCGCGAAGCGGCCGGGGAGCCTCACGCGCCCCGCTGCCGCAGCACCGACCCCGACCTCCCCTTCACGACCTCCAGCTGTGCGTGGATCCGCCGCCGCAGATCGGCGACATGGCTGACGATGCCGACACTGCGGTCGCGCTCGCGCAGGGAGTCGAGGACGTCGAGGACCTCGTCGAGGGTCTGGTCGTCGAGGCTGCCGAAGCCCTCGTCGATGAAGAGGGTGTCCAGGCGGACCCCGCCGGCCTCGTCGGTGACGACGTCGGCCAGGCCGAGAGCGAGGGCGAGGGAGGCGAAGAAGGTCTCGCCTCCGGAGAGGGTCGCCGTGTCGCGCTCGCGGCCGGTCCAGGCGTCGACGACGTGCAGTCCGAGGCCACTGCGGCCCCGGCCGGCCCGGTCGTCGGAGTGCACGAGGGTGTAGCGGCCGGACGACATGCGCTGCAGACGTGCGGTCGCGGCGGCGGCGACCTGTTCGAGGCGCGCCGCCAGCACATACGACTCCAGTCGCATCTTGCGTTCGTTGTCCGCCGAGGTGCCCGCCGTGAGGGCGGCCAGGCGGGCGACACGGTCGTACTCCTCACGCAGCGGGGCGAGTTGGCGAACGGCGGCGGCCGCACGGGCGGACAGCCGGTCGAGTTCGGTGCAGCGCCGGGCGGCGGCGTCGCGCGCGGAGGCGGCGTCGCGGGCTCGCTGGGCCGCCGCGGAAGCGGCCCGCTCGGCGGTCAGGACGTCGGCGGGCGCCTGCTGGGCGGCGGCCGCGGTGTCGGTCTCGGCGAGGACGGCTCGTACGGCGGCCTCCTCCGACTGCCAGGCATCCAACCGCCGTTGGAGTTCGCGGTGCGCGGCGTCGTCGAGAAGTGCGGCGGCCGCCGCCTGCGGGGTGTCGAACCCGGCACGGAAGGCGGCGTCCGCGAGGCGGGCGTCGGCGTCCTTGAGCCGCTGGGCGGCGTCCTCCGCGGCGCGCGCGGTGTCGGCGGCGTCGGTGAGCAGCTGGGCCTGCCGCTCCAGTTGGGCGGCTCGCGCGGCCACGCTGTCGGCGGCGCCCCGGACCTGGATCAACTCCGCCTCCAGAGCGGCCCTCTCCCGGTCCAGCCGTTCGCGGTGCCCCACCCGGGAGGCCACCCTGACCGCCGCCTGCTGCCGGTCGGCGGTCCGCCGCTCGTACTCCGCCTCGGCCCGGCGCAGCTCCTCGTGAGCCGGGTGCAGAGCGGACGCGTCCCGGCGGGCCTGCGCAAAGAGGCGCTCCAACTCCTCGCAGTGGGCGGCGAGTTGCTCGGTCGGCGCGTCTTTGGCCTCTGCGGTGGCGGCGGCGAGCGCCTCGCGTACGACGCCCAGCTGCCGTTCCTTCGCGGTGTGCCGCTCCTGCGCCTGCTGGTAGGCGGTCAACGCGCGCTCCTCCGCCTCCCGGTCCACGTGTCCGGCGTCCTTGCGGGCAGGGGCGGGGTGGTCGACGGCGCCGCAGACCGCGCACGGTACGCCGTCCTGCAGCTGGGCGGCCAGTTCGGCGGCGATGCCGTTCAGCCGCCGCTCCTTGACGTCGAGCCAGTGCGCCTTGGCCTCAAGGACCCGCTCCCGGGCGAGGCGGGCCAGGTCGGCAGCCGTGTCCGTGTCTCCGGCCAGCTGGTCGCGCAGCCGTGCGGCGCCGAGCCGCTGCTGGGCGGGGTCGCGCTGTACCGCGAGCTGCTCGGCGCGGGTCGCGGCCTGCTGGGCGGTGTCGATACGGGTCTGGAGGGCGGCGCGGCTCTCCTCCCACCCGGCGAGCCAGTCCTCGGCGTCCTGCAGCAGGCCCTCGTCGGCCCGTTCCTGTCGGTCCAGTTCGTCGCGCTCGCCGACGAGGTCGGCCAGCCGCTGCTCGGCGCGACGGGCGGATTCCAGTCCGCCCACTTCTTCGGCGGCCCGGCGCGCGGCGGCGGCGAGTCCGGCGGCGCCGGCTGCGGCGAAGGTCTCCGGCAGCAGTACACGCGCGCGTGCCTCGGCGCCGGCCGCACGCCGGTGCTCCGCCTCGGCTGCCTCGCGCAGCTCCAGCGCGGGTGCCACGGCCTCCGCCTTGCGGGCCCGCTCCATCCTGACCTGTGCCTGCCGATAGCCGTCGGCCCGCTCCGCGAGCACCCGGGCCCGTTCCTTCGCGTCGGCGAACCGCCGCTGGAGCCGGGCCACTTCCCGTAGGTCGCCGAGGTCGCGGTCAGCGGCGACCTGGGCGGCTTCAGCGGTGAGGAGGCGGCAGTCGGCGACGGTGAGCTGCTCGCGGGCGGTGCTGCGGGCGACCGCTGCGGCAGCGAGGACCGCGTCCGCCAGGCCCGGCTCGCCCGGTGCGAGGTCCGGCAGCGTCATGGCGTCGCCCGCCGCCTGCTGCATCCGGTGCGCGTCGGCGAGCAGCGCGGCGTCGCCGTCCCGTACCTGGGCCTCTGCGGCGCGCCGGCGTTCGGCGAGGCGTTTTTCGACCTCGGCGAAGCGGTGGGTGTCGAAGAGGCGGCCCAGCAGCCGGCCACGGGCCTCCGCGTCGGCGCGCAGAAAGCGGGCGAAGTCGCCCTGGGGCAGCAGCACGACCTGGCAGAACTGCTCGCGGCTCATGCCGAGGAGCTGGGTGATCTCCTCGCCGATCTCCTGGTGCGAGCGGCTGAGGTCCTTCCACGCTCCGGCCCGCGGGTCGTACTCACGCAGTCGGCTCTGGGCCTTGTCGAGCGTCGTGCCGGTGCCACGCTTCTTCGGGCGTTCCCAGGGCGGCTGCCGGGTGACCTCCAACCGGCGTCCGGCGACGGTGAGTTCGAGGCGGACCTCGGTGCGGGTGCCGGCCGCGGCGTGGTCGCTGCGCAAGGTCATCCCCTGGCCGCTCTGGCGGGCGCCGGGCACCGAGCCGTAGAGCGCGTAGCAGACGGCGTCCAGGATCGAGGTCTTGCCGGCGCCGGTCGGTCCGTGCAGCAGGAACAGACCGGCCATGGACAGCGCGTCGAAGTCGACGCGCTGAGAGCCGCCGAAGGGCCCGAAGGCCGTCACGTCGAGACAGTGCAGCCTCACCGCGCCACCTCCCGAACGGCGTCGTCGGCCCGCGCCGCGTCGAACGCGTCCCGCAGGACGCCCTGTTCGTCCTCGTCGGGCCCGGCGCCGCGCACATGCGCCACGAAGTCCTCCGCGATCTCCTGGTCGTTTCGGCCGGCGAGCCGCCGCGCATAGGAGACGTCGGGGTCGTCGGGCGCGCGCTCGGGGTCGAAGACGAGGCTCAGCGTGTGCGGGAACCGCTCGGCGAGACGGGCCATCGGGTCGGCCGGGCGCACCGGGTCCGTGAGCGTGGCCTCGACCCACGCCTCCTCGTGGCGGGCGAGCCCCGGGTCGGCGAGCAGTTCCTCCAGCGTCCCCCGGATCCGGGCGAGCGCGCGCGGCACCGGGCAGTCGACGCGCTCGGCGGTGACCGCGCCGTCGGCGTCCAGGTCGACGAGCCACATGGTCTTGCGGTGGTCGGCCTCCGAGAAGGAGTACGGCAGGGGCGAGCCCGAGTAGCGGACACGCTCGGTGATGGTCTGGCAGCCGTGCAGATGGCCCAGCGCCACGTAGTCGACGCCGTCGAAGACCCCGGAGGGCACCGCGGCCACCCCGCCGACGGTGATGTCCCGCTCGCTGTCGCTGGCCTCGCCTCCGGTGACGAAGGCGTGCGCGAGAACGACCGACCGCGTGCCACGCGCGCGTGCGGCGAGGTCGGCGCGTACCCGCTCCATGGCCGCGGCGAGCACGGCCTCGTGCCCGGCCTTCTCGACCCCGAACTCGTCCTTCACCAGGGCGGGTTCCAGATAGGGCAGCCCGTAGAAGGCCACGTCACCGAAGTCGTCCCGCAGCACGACCGGGGTACCGCACGCCGCGGCCTCGGTCCGCAGATGGATGCCCGCACGGCCGATCAGCCCGGCTCCGACGCCGAGTCGGCGCGCCGAGTCGTGGTTCCCGGAGATCATCACCGTGGGCACACCGACGTCGGCGAGCCGGTGCAGGGCGTCGTCGAACAGCTCGACCGCGGCGAGCGGCGGCACCGCCCGGTCGTACACGTCCCCCGACACGACGACGGCGTCCACGCCGCGCTCCCGCACGGTCGTGACCAGGTGGCCGATGAACCCGGTCTGGGCGCCGAGCATGTTCACCCGGTGGAACGCCCGGCCCAGATGCCAGTCGGAGGTGTGCAGAATTCTCAAGACGCCGCTCCGACCCGCACGCTTCCCCCTACTTCACCCCTGGACCCGGTACCGAACCGGTACCGAACCGCCACGGTCCTCGCTTTCGCACCGACCACGCTAGCGCCTGCCGGCACCTGGACCATCACGGGCTTCGGTCCACCATCGTTTTCCCGGCTTCCCTTCGCCCGCGTGCGGGCCGACCGGACCGCCTCAGTCACGCGTCCCCGTACGCCTCTCCCCCGAGCTCGAACCCCGCCGACCCCGCCGTCGCGTCCGCGAGCCAGGCCCGGAACGCCTCCACCTCGGCGTCCGGCAGGCCGATCTCGATGGTGACCGCCTCGCCGTACCGCACGTCGCGCACCTCGCGCCCGGTCGACCGCAGGTCGTTCTCCACCTTGCCGGCGCGCTGGTGGTCGACGGTCACCGTGGCCAGTCGGAAGCGTCGGCGGGTGAGGGTGCCGAGGGCGTCCAGTGCCTCGCCGACCGCCCCGCCGTAGGCCCGGATGAGCCCGCCCGCGCCCAGCTTGACGCCGCCGTAATAGCGGGTGACGACGGCGACGACGTAGCGCATGTCGCGGCGCAGCAGCATCTGGAGCATGGGGACGCCTGCCGTGCCGCCCGGTTCGCCGTCGTCGCTGGCCTTCTGGATCGCCGCGTCGGCGCCGATGACGTAGGCCCAGCAGTTGTGGGTGGCGTCCGCGTGCTCCTTGCGGATGGCCGCGACGAAGTCCTGGGCCTCCTGTTCGCCGGCCGCCGGGGCGAGCGCACAGATGAAGCGTGAGCGGTTGACCTCGGTCTCGTGCACGCCCGCGTGGGCGACTGTGCGGTACTCGTACTGCATCGGGCCAGCCTATGCCGAGGTGCCGGGGACGCCGGTCCGCTCACTTCTTCCGGCCCCGCGCCACCATCACGCCCGTCAGCAGCGCCGTGCCGGGTGCGAGGTCCCGCCAGGACGTGCCGTGCCAGGCCAGTACGGCGATCGCCGAGGTCGGGAACTTGGTGCGGACCTCGTCCAGCGCGTCGTCGAGGCTGTCCCCGGCGAGTTCGAGCACGAGTTCCTCCAGGCCGGGGTTGTGCCCGACGAGGAGCAGCGTCCGGACGGCGGCGGGCACCTCGTGCACGACCGCCAGCAGCTCGGACACGTCGGCCGCGTAGAGCCGGGGCTCATGACGCACGGGCGGCGGGGTGCCCCACTGGGCGGCGGCCAGTTCCCAGGTCTCACGCGCGCGTACGGCCGTCGAGCACAGGGCGAGATCCGGCAGGCAGTCGTTCTCGGCGAGCATCCGGCCCACGACCGGGGCGTCCCGGTGGCCGCGCGAGGCGAGCGGACGTCGGTGGTCGGCGACGCCGTCCGGCCAGGCGGACTTGGCGTGCCGCAGGACGACGAGGCGGCGCAGCGGGCCCGCACTCGCGCGCGCGTTCACGCCGGGGTTCCCAGGTCGCGGGCGAGGTCGAGGCCGAGCAGCCGGTCGGCGTAGGCGTACGTCTCGAAACGGGCGCCGTCCGGCAGGTCCGGCGCGCTCTCCACCCAGCGCAGGACGCCGAGGACCCCGGGTACGTCGAGGTCGTCCTCCCAGGCGGTGCGGAGTTCCGCCCGCACCTCGTCGGGGATGGGCCGTGACGGCCGCTGCGCCCAGCCGGCGACGGCACGACGCCAGCGGACGAGGGTGTCGTGGGCCTCGGCGAGCGCGGCCCCGTCGAGCCGTACGGGCACGCTTCTGCGCCCGGAGAGCAGCGCGAGGCGCAGGGCGGCGGGGTCGGCCTCTTGCGGCGGCGCCTGCGAGTGCACGGGCGCGACGGCGACCCGTACCCCGTCGGGTTCGGCGCCGCCCTCGCGCACGACGTGGAGGACCTGTGCCTCGCCCAGCCCCGACGCGGCGTCCCGGCCCTCCTCGAAGGGCCGGATGCCCAGCGCCGCGGCGCCGGCCCGGAGCTCCGCCTGCTGCCGCTGCTCGTTCAGGAGCGCCCAGACCGGCGTACCGCCGAGCTCCAGCGCGCGGACCAGGAGATCGGCGACGAGCAGCACCCTCAGGGCGGTGACGTCGAAGCCTTCGGGATGCGCCTCGATGCGGGTCAGGCCCCGGCGGGCGGGCGCGGCGTCGACGGGGTCGCCGGTTCGGGCGTCGATGATGCGCAGCACGGAGCGAGCGTAGGCGTACGCGCGGCCTTCCGCAGCCATCCGGCCCGCATTCCGGTCAGCGTGGCGGGTGCCGGGGCTGCCGCCGAGGGTCCGCCGATCGTCCATGCCCGCGCCGGAACCCGTGCGGGAATCCTCGGAGGTCGTCGGCCGTTGTGGGTCATGGGGGCGGCTGGACGGCAGCTGCCCGAGGCGAGCACTGGGAGGCCGAGGGTGTACGGCGACGAGGCAGCGGTCCGCAGGATCCTCACCGAACTGGGCGACACCTGGGCCGTCGTGGGCCTGTCGTCGAACCAGCGGCGGGCGGCGTACGGAGTCGCCGAGGTGCTCCAGCGCTACGGCAAGCGCGTCGTGCCGGTCCACCCGAAGGCGGAGACGGTCCACGGCGAGCAGGGCTACGCCTCCCTGGCGGACATCCCCTTCGACGTGGACGTGGTCGACGTCTTCGTGAACAGCGACCTCGCCGGCCCGGTCGTCGACGAGGCGGTCGCCAAGGGCGCCAAGGCGGTCTGGTTCCAGCTGGGCGTCATCGACGAGGCGGCGTACGACCGCGCCCGCGCGGCCGGTCTGGAGATGGTGATGGACCGCTGCCCGGCGATCGAGATACCGCGCCTCGGCTAGGCCGGCCCCCGAGCCGGAGCCCTCCCCTCCCCGCATCGGCCGCCCCATAATGCGCGGGTGACCGCCACCTCCACCTCCCCCCCCCCCCACACCGGCTCCACGCAGCGCGTTGCGGTCGTTGTGGGGGGGGCCGGCCCCGCCGGCCTCACCGTCGGCAACATCCTGCGGGCGGCCTCCGTCGACTGCCTGGTCCTGGAGACCGAGACCCGGCACTTCATCGAGCAGCGGCCGCGGGCCGGGGTGCTGGAGGAGTGGGCCGTACGCGGACTTCAGCGGCGGGGCCTCGCGGACACCTTGCTGGAGCGGGCGCAGCGGCACACGGAGTGCGAGTTCCGGTTCGCCGGTGAGCGGTACCGGTTCGAGTACGCGCAGCTCACGGGCGTTCATCACTGGGTCTATCCGCAGCAGTTGCTGGTGACGGACCTGGTGCGGGAGTACGCGGACGTGCGCGGCGGGGCCATACGTTTCGGCGTGCGTGACGTGGAGCTGCACGACCTCGACACCGGCCGTCCCTCGGTCTCGTACACCTGCCCGGAGACGGGTCGACGGGAGGTCGTGCACTGCGACTTCGTCGCCGGCTGCGACGGGGCGCGCGGGGTGACACGCACCGCGCTGCCCGCCGACCGCGCCCACATCTCCCGCAGTGACTACGGCATCGGCTGGCTGGCGCTGCTGGCGGAGGCGCCGCCGTCCTCCGACTGCGTCCTGTTCGGCATGCATCCGAACGGGTTCGCCGGGCACATGCCGCGCAGCGCCGACGTGACCCGCTACTACCTGGAGTGCCCGCCCGGCGACGACCCGGAGAACTGGTCGCGGGACAGGGTCTGGACGGAGCTGCAGCAGCGGCTCGGGGCCAACGGCGTGCCACCGTTGACGGAGGGCCGGCTGATCGAGAAGCGCGTCCTCGACATGCACAACTACGTCGTCGAGCCCATGGTGTTCGGCCGTCTCTTCCTGGCCGGTGACGCCGCCCATCTCACCGCCCCCATCGCCGCCAAGGGCATGAACCTCGCCCTGCACGACGCCTTCCAGCTCGGCGACGGACTCGTCGCCCACCTCACGAAGGGGGACGACACCGGTCTGGACGGCTACTCGGCGGCCTGTCTGGGCCGGGTGTGGGACTACCAGGAGTTCTCCCACTGGCTGTCCGAGGTCTACCACGGCACGTCCTCGGGTGACCCGTACCGCGCGGGCACCACCCTCGCCCGGCTCCGCCGTATCTTCGGCTCACCGACGGCCGCGCTGGCCTTCGCGGAGCAGTACCTGGGCAAGAATGCCGAGTACTGAGCCAGGTCAGTCGTGCAGGGGCCGGTCGCTGAGCCGGTGGTCCGCCACGTTCAGCGCCTCGTCGACCAGCCGGCGCAGATGGCCGTCGCGCAGGGCGTAGACCACCCGGCGGCCCTCTTTCCGGGTGGTCACCAGACCCGCGAGACGCAGTCGGGCGAGATGCTGGCTGACGGCGGGACGGGCCGCGCCGCATGCCTCCGTGAGCGTCGTGACGTCGGCCTCCCCCGCCGTGAGGGCATGCAGCAGCGTGAGCCGGGTGCGGTCGCCGAGCAGGGCGAGGACCTCGGCGGCGAGCGCGAACTGTTCCTCGCCCGGGGTGCGCGGGTGCGCATCGTTGGCAGCTGATAGGTGCATGCGTGCGCTCATACGCACATAATGGCGTCGTGGGCGGCACGCGTCCACTCCCGCGCACCGGAAGGGGACCACCGTGAGCGACCGGCACGAGCACGCGCACCACCACGGGCACGGGCACCGTCACGCCCACGACCACCCCCACCCCGATCCCCATCCGCACCGGCATCCGCACCCTCACTCCCACGCCCCCACCGGCCTCCGCCACCGCCTCTCCCACCTCCTCAAACCCCACTCCCACGAATCCGCCGACAAACTCGACTC
>CBFGZZ010000012.1:0-52072 GCA_965653385.1 uncultured Streptomyces sp.
CGGCACTCCGTCCGCCTCCGCGCACCACACGTACCCGGGTGCGGCCCCGGCCGCGCGGGGGCGCCCGGGCCCTCACCGTCGTATCGCCGCCCGTACACGGCCACGCTCTCGCCGCCCACGGCTACGTGTTCCACCCGTCATCGCAGGCCACAGGAGACCTGTGGCCCCTGAGCGCCAAAATCTACTCTTGCCAGAGTAGACATCACCTCCTGGCACGGTTAGTCTTTTTTTCGTTGACACGGTCGAGCGAGACCCGGCAGACACGAACTGGCGGGTAGCAGTACGTAAGTTCGCAGGTCAGTCCGGCTCTGGAGCTCCGAAGCCAAGGTGTTCGCAGAACGGTGACGGGGCTGAGAGCCGGACTGGGCAGCCCGCAGGTCGAGGGGCTGCCGAAAGCATCACCGAGCAGTACCGCAGTACCCGTTCATCAAGTGGTCGGTCAAGAGAAAGGACGGAGGAGCAGACGCCATCAGGATCGCCCGGCCCGGGAAGCTCTCGGTCCGGGTACCGCAAGACCCCGGAATGGATGGTGGTCCCCGGTCACGCAGCCGCGATCCCCGCACCCCTCCCCTCGCAGGGCCGGGTAGCGGAAACAGAAGGTCGGCAGAGCATCAGCGCCGACAGATGGTGTTGAATTTCCTTCGGGGCCCTGGTGCCGTACGGCACCAGGGCCCCTCGACGCGTTGCACAACGAGGTGACATGGCAGCAGATACTCCACTCAACGGTCGTCTGGACGACGACGACTACCCCGCATACACCATGGGCCGGGCCGCCGAAATGCTCGGCACCACCCCGGCCTTCCTCCGAGCCATCGGTGAGGCTCGCCTGATCACTCCACTGCGCTCGGAGGGCGGACATCGCCGCTACTCCCGCTACCAACTGCGGATCGCCGCCCGCGCCCGCGAGCTCGTCGACCGGGGAACCCCGATCGAGGCTGCTTGCCGCATCGTCATCCTCGAGGACCAGCTCGAGGAGGCTCAGCGCATCAATGCCGAGTACCGCCGTGCCGCGAACGAAGCGGCCGACCGTCCCAGTCACGGTTCGAGTTGATCACCTGGCACGGGCAGGGGGAAAGGAGCCGTTCTTCGCGGACCTGGACCTGACATTTTCCTGCGGAGTGCATCACCTCGGCCTGACGGCTCGCGAGCGCCTCGCCCTCCTCGCCACCGACGATCTCGATCTTCCAGGTCACGCTGAGCGATTCGCGTTGACCCCGTGCCGTATCCACGGCATTCCTCGCTTCCGCCGGTGGGGTCGTACCGACCGGAGCACGCCCTGGCCCGGGTCGGCAGCCTCTGGCCAGTTGTCGGCCCGGGGAACCGGAAGGAGCCGTACCCGTCCTGGGTGCGGCTCCTTCGTGTCGGAGGTCGGGCGTCAGGCCGCGGTGAACGCCGTGCGGTGTTCCGCCGCCCAGTCGGCGAAGGTCGTCGCGGGGCGGCCCGTGACGCGGGCCACCGTGTCCGTCACCGGAGCGGCGGTGCCGACCGAGCCCGCGTACGTGCCGAGTACGGAGTCGACGAGGCCGGGTACCCCGAACGCACCGTACTGGGCTTCCAGTTGAGCCCGAGCGGCATCGCCGACCAGGTCGACGACCGATACCGGACGCCCGAGCGCCGCCGCGATCAGCTCGACCTGCCGGCGCTGTGTCATGGACTCCGGGCCGGTGAGGGCGTACGTCGCGTCCTCGTGGCCGTCGGACAGCAGGGCCTGGACGGCGACCGCCGCGATGTCACGCTCGTGGATCGGGGACACCGTGCTCTCGGCGTACGGGACGCGGACCTCACCGCTCTCACGGATCGCGGGGGCCCACTGCAGCACGTTGCTCGCGAACGCGGCCGGCCGCAGCACCGTCCGGGCCAGACCACTGTCCCGCACCGCCTGTTCGACTGACAGATGCATGAGCCCGATCGGATTGGCGGTCACATCGGGCTCGCTCACCGCGGCCGACGACAGCAGCACCACGTGCCGGACCCCGGACGCCTTGGCTGCCCGCAGGAAGTCGGCGACGCCGGACGGGTTGGGGAACAGGAAGAGCTTCTCCACGCCGGACAGCGCGTCCCCGAACGAGCCGGGGTCGCCCAGGTCCCCGGCGCGTACGTCGACGCCCGCAGGCAGTCGGGCCGTCTTCGGGTTCCGGGACGTGGCCCGCACCGGGGCATCGGCCGCGAGCAGCAGCTCGACGACGTTGCGGCCGACGTTACCGGTCGCGCCGGTCACCAGAATGGTCATGAGGTGGATCTCCTACGTGTGTGGGGGGGGAGGAGCAGGGCAGCGCACACGAGCGGCGGCCAGGCCGGCCTCCGGTCAGGTCCGGGATGCGCCGAACCAGCGGCGGAGCGCTTCCGTGAGCGGTGTGCCGGATGCCCAGCAGATGTAGCCGTCGGGGCGCACCAGAACGGCCTCGGTGGCGAGGCCGGGCAGTTCCGGTACTTCCACGCCGTCCACGCGGCCCGCCCAGGGCGCCGCCTCGGCGAGGAGTTCCGTGCGCGTGGTCAGCAGGACGCCGTGCCCCTGGTGGAACAGTTCACCGGCCCAGCGGCCGTCCGGCAGGGCGAAGTCGGTGAGCCGGGCGCCGACGGGCTCGTCGTCCCCGAGGTCGTAGCGGATGGAGAGCCCGGAGATCGCCCCGCCGAGCAGGCGGTTGGCCTCCGGTAGCTTGATCAGCTGGGCGAAGATCTCCCGCAGCGCCTCGTGTTCGACGCCCTTCTGGCCGAGAGCCACCTGGGCGCGGGTGTTGGTGAGGACGGCGGCGCCCACCGGGTGGCGTTCGCCGTGGTAGGAGTCGAGCAGCCCTTCGGGGGCCCAGCCGGCGATCTCGGCGGCCAGTTTCCAGCCCAGGTTCATCGCGTCCTGCACGCCGGTGTTGAGCCCCTGTCCGCCGAGCGGCAGGTGGACGTGCGCGGCGTCGCCCGCGAGGAAGGCCCGTCCGACGCGGTAGTGCTCCGCGAGACGGGAGGCGTCGCTGAACCGGGAGGCCCAGCGCACCTCCTTGACCTCGGTCTCCGCTCCGTAGAACTCCTGGATCGCCGCGACGACCTCGTCCTCCGGCACCTTGGCGCGCTGGTCGCTGATCACCTGGTCGGCGACGCTGTAGAAGATCCGGTAGACGTTGTCCGACTCCCTGCCGATCGGGAAGATGTTCGCGAACGACCCGTCCGGACGCATCCGGGGCGAACCCTTGGTGTCCCAGGTCGTCGCGATTCCCTCGCCGGTGACGCCCAGGACGACGTCGGAGACGGTGCCGAACCAGCGCGCGTCCAGCCCGGGGAACTCGACCCCGAGTTGTTTGCGGATGAAGCTCCGGCCACCGTCGCAACCCGCCAGATAGCGCGCCTCGACCCACTTTCCCCCGGCCTGGACGCGGACCCGCTCGTCGTCCTGCTCGATGCCGGTGACCTCCGAGTTCCACTGGACCCGCACGCCCAGGGCGGCGAGGTGGTCCTCCAGCACCTTTTCGACCTCGGCCTGCGGAATGGCGACCTGGTACGGGTAACGGGAGTCCCAGCCGTCCAGCGTCAGCGGCACGGGCAGGTGCGCGAAGTGGGTGGTCTCCAGGCGGGCCCTGGCCTGCTCCTGCGCACCGTCGAGCATGCCGCGCAGGGCCAGCATCTCCGCGGTGCGGGGGTGGAGGTTCAGAGCCCGGCTCTCGCCGGTCCGGCCGGGGCCCTTGTCGAGCAGGGCCACACGTGCGCCGGTGAGGGCCAGCTCGTGGGCCAGCGTCAGACCGGTCGGTCCGGCACCCACCACGATCACGTCAGCGTCCATCACGGGTTCCTCTCTGCCTTTTCGGTTCCGAACACCGTTCTATCAGTGAACAGCGTTTTCCTACAAGTACGTCGTTCTCTCAAGGCTCCGAGGAAGTGCCGAGCACGTGCCTCATGGGGCGAGCGCGTGCTCCCGGGGGCCCGTGAGGACGGTGAGGGGCGCGACCGCGACTACGTTCGCGGCGGGCGGGTCACCAGCTGTGGGTGGGGGCCATGCCCCACGCGTCCAGCTCCGCCTCGACCAGCCCCTGGCCGACCGACACACCGGCGGACTGGAAACCGATGGACACCGTCGCACCGGCCCTGAGGACGAAGCAGTTCATCCGGCCGGGAGGACCTCCGGCGCCCGACACCGTGCGGAAGAGGACGCCCAGGGCCGGGCCGAACGCGTCTCTGGCCTCCGGCAGCATCTCGCCGGCGTTGGACAGCGCGGCGTCGGTCTGCGGATAGCCGGTGAGGTGCCGCCCGACCACCTCGGCGTACACCGCCTTGCTCAGCCGGCGGATGTGCGCCAGGTCGGTGTAGCGCCCGCGCAGGCCGTCCAGCCGCAGCGTGGCGATCCCGACCATGTTGGACGACTCCAGGTCGTCGGGCCGCCGGAAGCTCACGGGCAGCCCGACCGTGAACGGCCCGCCCTCCTCGGTGGTGCCCCGCGCCGCGCGCAGGATGTTCGCGGTCATGGCGAGCATCAGCCCCGTCACGCTGCCTCCGCCGCTCTCCGCCACCCGCTCGGCCTCGGCGGCCGACACGGTGAAGGCGAGCCGGGAGCGGACGGGCGCGGCGCCGGCTGCCTGCGGGGAACGCCCCAGCAGCATCCGGCCGGCGGTGGCGGGCACCTCGGCGACCTTGTCGCGCAGCCGGGACAGTGCCAGCCGGGAGTACGTCCACAGGCCCTCGGTCACCACGTCGGTGAGGTCGTCGACCAGCGACGGCTGCCCGGAGCGCCACTGCCGAGCGGCCTCCCGCGCGGCGAGCGTGGCCGCGCCGATGAGACCCTGACCGTCGGTCAGCGCGTGCGACCCCACCAGGGACACCACGGAGGTGCCGTCGGCGACATGCGCCGCGCTCAGTTCCCAGCCGCGGCCCGCGTGGGCGTCGAGGTCCACCCGGCAGGCGGCGTCGGCCCAGTCCATCACCTCCTCGGCGGCGATCGTCCGGGGGGAGACCCGCAGGGGGGCGCAGTCGGTGTGCCGCTCCCAGACCGGACGGGCCAGCGGCAGCCGGGCCGCCCGCATCCGGCGGTTCAAGGGGCCCTGGGCCAGGTTGGCGTGGAACTTCCGCAACGCCTCGGGAGCCGGTCGGCCCCGCACCCGCCAGAGCAGTTGCACCGGGGGCTGGACCCTCAGCTGTTGCATCAGTACATCGCCTCCGGTGAAGCGCTGCGATCCGGCCATGGTCATGTCGTCGTTCCCGCCTCGCACGGGAGCCCGACCAGCGGGGCCAGCGTGCGCCCCGCCAGCGCGATGGCGCCGGGATCGTGCGCGTTGACGAGCATGTTGGCCATGAGCCCGTCGACGCCGTGGCACAGCACCCGCGACCGGAGCTGCTCGGTGACCTCGGCCGGAGTGCCGACGAAGAACCGGTCGGTCGCCGCGGCGCGCTCGGAGTCCGTCAGCTCCGCCACGTCCACGCCCGACCTGACCAGCGCCTCCTCCAGCAGCTTGCGGGCCCGGTCGCCGTCCTCGTCGATGATCAGCGGCGTGGCGAAGCTGGTCTCCAGCGTCGCCGGATCCCGGCCGGCCTCGGCGCATCGCGCCCGCACCGCGGCCATCTTCTGTTCCAGCTGCGAAGGGGAGCAGATGATGTTGAGGTGGTCGGCGTGCCGGGCGGCGAAGGCGAACGTCTTCTTCTCGCCGCCTCCTCCGATCAGCAGCGGCAGGTCCTCCCGGAGCCGGGGCTCGTTGATGGCGCCCTCGGCGCGGAACCAGCGCCCCTCGACTCGCGGCCGCGCCCCGCGCAGCATCGGGACGACGACTGCGAGCGCCTCCTCGAACCGGCCGAAGCGCTCGGCGAGCGTACCGAACTCGTAGCCGTACTCGCGGTGTTCCTGCTCGTGCCAGCCGGCACCGACGCCCAGCACGGCGCGCCCTTGGCTGATCACATCGAGCGTCGTGACCATCTTGGCCAGCAGGGCGGGATTGCGGTAGCCGATGCCGGTCACCATGGTCGAGAGCTGCACCCGGCTGGTGACCGCGGCCAGCGCCCCGAGCAGGGTGTAGGCCTCGAGCATCGGACCGTCGGGCGGGCCGATCAGCGGCGGCTGGTAGAAGTGGTCCATCGTCGTGACCAGGTCGAATCCCGAGTCCTCCGCGGCCCGCACCTGGGCGACCAGTGCGGGGAAGAGGTCGGTGACCGTCTCCGTGTGATGGAAGTACGGGATGTGGTAGCCGAGACGTATGCTCACGTGCTGGTCCTCCTACCAGGTGACGGGAAGCTCGACGGGGCCGAAGAACTGGCCGAAGTACGTGTAGGGCAGGGCGTCCGCCTCCGCGGCGAGCCGCAGGTCCGGGACGCGGTGGAAGAGACGGTCCAGGATCACCTGGAGCTCGGCGCGCACGATGTTCTGGCCGAGGCACTGGTGCGCCCCGTAGCCGAAGGCGACATGCCGGGTGCCGGGGGTGCGCCCGATGTCGAAGCGGTCGGGGTCGGGGAAGGCGTCGGCGTCGCGGTTCGCCGGCAGGGTGGGAATGAGGACCCCGTCGCCCGCGCGGATGCGGACGCCGCCGATCTCCACGTCCTCCAGCGCCAGCCTGAGCGGCCCGGTGTCGGTGATCGACAGGAAGCGCAGGAGTTCCTCGACCACGGCCGGGGTGCGGGCCGGGTCGGCGATGAGCTCCTTCAGTTGCTCCGGGTCGGACAGCAGGGTGAGTACCGACAGCGAGATCATCGCCGCGCTGGAGGTGTGTCCGGCGATCTGCAACAGCTGCACCAGGCTGGCGAGTTCGAAACGGTCGGCGGTTCCGCCGCGCTCCTGGCGGGACCGCTCGATCTGACGGCTGAGGAAGTCGTCGGACGGGTTCTTCTCCTTGGCCGCGATGACCCTGTCGAGGTGCGCGTGCAGGGCGTCGGCGGCGGCCCGCTGCTCGTCCTCGGTCCGGGCCTCGCGCAGCATCCTCCCCGTGTTGCGCTCGATGGCGTCGAGGTCGTCCGCCGCGACCCCCAGGAACGCCTCGAGCACCAGGGTGGGCACGGGGTTCGCGAGGTGCGCGACGAGGTCGACCGGCCGGTCCGGCTGCTCCAGCATCCGGTCGATGGCGGCGTCGACGATGCCCTGGATCCGCGGCTTCATCGCGTTGATCCTGCGCACGGAGAACTCGCCGAGTACCGCGCGGCGGGCCTGGGAGTGCTCCGGCCCGTCCATGTTCACGAGAAACGGCGAGAAATAAGTCAGCGCCTTGAGCCCGCCCGGAGACAGTTCGGGAAATCCGGGCCGAAGTTTCTCTGAACTGAAACGGACATCGGAAAGCACCGCCCGGGCGTCCTCGTTCTTGGTGATGAGCCAGGCGGGGCGTCCGTCGGACATGCGGACCTGATGCACCCGGCCGCCCGCCTCGTCCAGTTTCCGATAGGTCTCCGGAACGCTGAACGGGCAGGTGCGGAGTATGGGAAATTCCGGGGCGGCGTCGGCTTCGATCTCATTCATGACAATTCCCTTGGGTAAGCCGAGGAGGGATGGCATGAACGTTAGCGCGGCGTTTTTCCCTGCGGGTCAGACCAGAGTCAGCTCTTTGTCAATTCTCGGACCTGGGAAATGCAGAGAACCAGTGACGGAAAAGAACCGGCCCCGGGACCACGGCCGCGAGGGCCGAAAAGAGAGGGCGGTCAGTCCTTGACGAACGTCGCCAGCCCGGAGATCAGCATGTCCAGGCCCAGCTCGAACCTGCCGTCGCTGTCGGTGTCCAACATGACGTCCACGTTGCCGACGATGGCCGGGAACCCCTCCGCGGGCAGGGACGCGAAGTAGTCGCGGACAGGATCGATCCAGTCGGCCAGGTCCTTGTGCGCCAGGCGCCAGCCCTCGTAGACGTCGGCCGTCGTGTACAGGGTCAGCCGGTGCAGGGCCCAGGCGGCGATCTTCGCGGGGACGCCCACGTTCAGCAGCGCCGACAGCAGCCGCTCGGTGATGGCCACGCCGATGGCGGTGGGCGGGAAGGCCGCGAAGTTGTAGAGGGCGATGTCGCCGTGGGCGGACAGCACGCGCTGCATCTTCGTGTAGTGCGCCTTGAGGTCCGCGTCCCACTGCCCGGTGACCTCCGGGACGCCGACCTCCTTCATCACGCGCTCCAGCACCAGGAGCAGCAGCTCCTCACGGTTGCGCACGTGCGCGTACAGGCTGGAGGCGACCACACCGAGGTCGCCGGCGACCCGGCGCATCGTGACCGCGGCACTGCCCTCCGTGTCGACCACCGCGAGCGCGGCGTCGACGATCCGCTCGGCCGTGAGCGGGGCACGCTGGGGCACCTCGGCCTTCCGGCGCACCTCCCACGGCGGGAGGGGCACTTCGGCGGAGTTCGACTTCTGACGCATCACGGAGACCTTACCGGTGAGGAGGCGCCGAAGGGCGCGGGGGCGGATCGAGGCGGGTTCGGATTCGGGTTGACGCCGAACATCATTCTACCGTAGAACAGTGTTCGTTAACAGGTGGATGTTCGGTCATGGGAACAGTGTTTCTGCATCGTACGGCGTTCATCGCACACTCCTCGCCGCGCCGCCGACGGCATCGCACCTGTCCCGACCCCAGGAGGTCTGCATGTCCACTACCGAAGTGCCACAGTCCGTGGCCTTGCCGACGGGCCCCTCGGTCTCCGCGAGGCGGGCATGGGCGGCCGTCGGCATCATCCTCGTCGGCGAGATCATGGATCTGCTCGATTCGCTGGTCACGACCGTTGCCGGACCGACCATCACGCGGGACATGGGTGGCTCGCAGGGGTTCATCCAGTGGCTCGCGGCGGGATACACCATCGCCATGGCCGCCGGACTGCTCGTCGGCGGGCGGCTCGGCGACAAGTACGGGCGCAAGAACCTCTTCCTGATCGGCCTGGCCGGCTTCACCGTGACCTCGCTGGTGTCGGCGCTGGCGACCAACCCGGAGACCCTGATCACCGCCCGGGTCCTGCAGGGTCTGCTGGGCGCGCTGATGGTGCCGCAGGCGCTCGGCATGATCAGGAGCGTCTTCCCGCCGGACAAGGTCGGCGTGGCCTTCGGTGTGACCGGGCCCGTGATGGCGCTGTCCGGTGTGGCCGGCCCGATCATGGCGGGCTGGCTGGTCGACGCGGACTACTTCGGCTGGAGCTGGCGGATGATCTTCGCCGTCAACGTCCCCGTCGGTCTTCTCGCCCTGGTGGCCGGGCTCGCGGTGCTGCCCAGGTCGCGGCCGCAGCGGGACCTCAGGATCGACATGGTCGGGGCGCTGATCGCCGCGGCCGGGATGGCCGCGGTGGTCTTCTCGCTGGTGCAGGGACGCGAACTGGGCTGGCCCTGGTGGGTGTTCGTGCTGCTGACCGCGGGCGTCGGCGCTCTCGCCGGCTTCGTCCGCCACCAGTTCCTCCGCGCGGACAAGGGCCTGCCCACGCTCGTGGTCCCCTCGCTGTTCCGGAACAAGGCCTTCGTCTCAGGGCTGTTCGTCGGCATCCTCTTCTTCAGCGTGATGATGGGCGGTGCGCTGCTGTTCAGCCTGTTCTTCCAGCTCGGGCTCGGGATGAGCCCGCTGAAGGCGGGGCTCGCCACGATCGCGCAGGCGGCGGGCATGCTGCTCGGATTCGGGTTCTCCCAGGCACTCGGGATGAGGCGCCGGACCATGTTCATCGGGTTCGCCACCGCCGCGGCCGGTCTGCTGGCCGCGCTGGGCACGATCGCGGTGCAGGACGATCCGGTGAACGCTTGGTGGCTCTCGCCCGCGCTCGCGGTGATCGGTGTCGGCTCCGGGCTCGCCATCGCGCCCTTCTTCGACATCGTGCTCTCGGGCGTCGGCGAGGAGGAGACCGGCTCCGCCTCGGGCACTCTCACCTCCGCCCAGCAGGTGGGCAACGCTCTCGGCGCCTCCGTGCTCGGCACGGTCTTCTTCTCCGTCCTGAACGGGCGGCGGGCGGAGGGCGCGTCCGCCTTCACGGCGGCGACCTCGACGGCGCTCGTAGTGGCCGTCGCGCTCGTCGCGGGCGCCGCGCTGTGCACCCGGTGGCTGCCCGAGCGGGCCGTCCGGCACGTGGAGGCGTGACGGCTCGATCCGCACCGTAAATGCGCCGACAGTTTCTAATTGCGTCACGGTATCGGATGCGTTGAATCGCGCCAGGCCGAATGTATTCGGCCATGGAGCGGGCTTGTCTGTGACGTTTGGCGCAGCATGATCGACACCATTCCGGCCCGGATGTCCGCGTGTTAGCGTGACGAGCGGCGTTCCTGGGGATCGGTTTCGAACATCCGGATAGAGAGCTCGTACCAGGACCGCGGAGTACGTGTCTGGTTCGCCACGGCCGGCAATGGAGCCACCGTGAGTCTCGACCGGCAAAATCCCGACCAATTTTCATTAAAAGAAGGTCGGGATGTCTCCCGTCGCACATCCACGTTCATGGGGGTAGATGGATGGAACAGCGTGCTGAGATATCGGAAAGTGACATACTCACGGTTGCTGTCGGCGGCGTCGACCAGCAGCGGTACCGCGGCGGAGTCGGCACGCTGCCGGCGCGCCCCCTCCCGGTCTCGTTCCCGGCGTTCGACACCTGGCAGGTGCTCCTCGTCGAGAGCGAGCAGCACGAGCGGGAGCCGCTCAGCCAGGCACTGGGCCGGCACGTGCACCAGGTGGCGTGTGTCGACACCGGCGCCAAGGCACTCGATGTGTACGACCAGGCGGACGTGGTGCTGCTCGGCCCCGACCTGCCCGACATCGACGGGCTGGAGGTGTGCCGGGCGATCCGGGCCACCTGTGACATCCCGATCATCGTGATCACGGACCGCTCCTCCGAGCTGGACTGCGTGCTGGCCCTGCAGGCCGGGGCGGACGACTACGTGGTCAAGCCGTACGGGTTCCGCGAACTCCTGGCCCGGATGGACGCGGTGATGCGGCGGGCGACTCCCCGCCGGCAGAGCGACCACGTCGTCGAGCACGGCCCGTTGCGGATCGACACGCTCACCCGCGAAGTGCAGCTGCACAACCAGGTGATCCCGATGAGCCGCAAGGAATTCGACCTGCTCCACCTGCTCGCGGTCAATCCGCACAGTGTCGTCTCACGTGAGCAGATCATGCGCCAGGTCTGGGAGAATTCCTGGTCCCGCCGTACGGTCGACACACACGTCAGCAGCATCCGCCAGAAACTCGGCGGGAAGTCCTGGATCCTCACCGTGCGCGGCGTCGGCTTCCGTATCGGACGGAACATGGCCATGATCTCGTAAAGAGAAATAAAAAAGAGAAAAAAGAAGGAAAAGGCTTCGTCTGCCGCCGCCGCAGCTCACCCAGCTGCGGCGGCGGCATTTTTCATGCCCTGATCTGCTCTTCTGACATCTCCCTGACACAACGCTGAATCGGGCGTGAGGAAACCTGACCGTTCCCTCCATCGGAAATGTAGAAGTCATGAAGTGGATTGTGTTGAGACCGCGACGATGCCTGGTGAATAGTTGCTGCGTAATCCAATGCGGAACAGAACGGGAGGCACGGCATGTTCACTGTGGTGAGCGTGGGCAGACTGGGCGGGGATTACAGCAGGGAGATATCCGAGATCTTCGCCGACTTCGATGCGGTCACCGCGCCGGGGATATCCGGCCTCAAGCGTCGACAGCTGTACACCTACTACGACGTCTTCATCCATATTCAGGACTTCGCCGGGGAGAATCCCGGCGAGGCCGCCGAGGAAGCGGCGAAGGATTCCCGGGCGGCCGAACTCGACGCGCGGCTGGCGCCCCTGGTCGCGGCTTACGACCCGACCATGACCGACGACCGTGCCGTCGCCTTCTACCACTGGGAGGGCGAACCGCCGGTGGACAAGGAAACCGGCCTGCACAGCACGGTGATCGTGAACCGGGTCGCCGACGAAGTCATTCCCGAGGTGGCCCGGCTCTTCGGTGAACTGGATTCCACCGACTTTCCGTACCGGATGGGCACCCGGCGCCGGCAGCTGTTCTCGTACCAGGGCGTGTACTTCCACATCCAGGACTTCCCGAGCGAGAACGGCACGGCGGTGATCGACCAGGCGTGGAAGGAGGCCGACCCGCGCTTCGTGAAGGTCTGCGCGGACCTGGACCCGCTGGTGAAGAAGTACGCCCCGGACCGCTGGCGCTCCACGGCCGACCAGATCGCCACCCGCGTCTACCACTGGGAGGCCGCGGAATGACCGCGCGACGAGTCGTCATCACCGGCGTCGAGGTCCTCGCCCCCGGCGGGGTCGGCGCCCGGCAGTTCTGGGAACTGCTGACCGAGGGACGCACCGCGACCCGGAACATCACCTTCTTCGACCCTTCCCCGTTCCGCTCCCGCGTGGCCGCCGAGGTCGACTTCGACCCGTACGCGCACGGCCTGACCCCGCAGGAGGTCCGGCGGATGGACCGGGCCGCCCAGTTCGCGGTGGTCGCCGCGCGTGGCGCCGTCGCCGACAGCGGTCTGGCCCTCGACTCGCTCGACCCCTACCGGATCGGCGTCACCGTGGGGACCGCCGTCGGCTCCACCATGAGTCTCGACGAGGACTACCGGATCGTCAGCGACGACGGCCGCCTCGACCTGGTCGACCACACCTACGCCGACCCGCACTTCTACAACTACTTCGTGCCGAGCTCCTTCGCGGCCGAGGTGGCCCGCGCGGTCGGTGCGCAGGGACCGAGCAGCGTCGTGTCGGCGGGCTGCACCTCCGGGCTGGACTCGGTCGGCTACGCCGCCGAGCTGATCCGCGAGGGCACGAGCGACATCGTGGTCGCCGGCGCCACCGACGCGCCGATCTCGCCGATCACCCTCGCCTGCTTCGACGCGATCAAGGCCACCACACCACGCAACGACGACCCGGAGCACGCCTCCCGGCCCTTCGACGGCACCCGCAACGGGTTCGTGCTCGGCGAGGGCGCCGCGGTGTTCGTCCTGGAGGAACTCGAGAGCGCGCGGCGCCGCGGCGCCCGTGTCTACGCGGAGATCGCGGGATACGCCACCCGGAGCAACGCCTACCACATGACGGGCCTGCGCGCCGACGGCGCGGAGATGGCCGAGGCGATCACCGTCGCCCTGGACGAGGCCCGGATGAACCCCACGGACATCGACTACATCAACGCGCACGGCTCGGGGACCAAGCAGAACGACCGCCACGAGACCGCCGCGTTCAAGCGCAGCCTGGGCGACCACGCGTACCGCACCCCGGTGAGCTCCATCAAGTCCATGGTGGGGCACTCGCTGGGCGCGATCGGATCCATCGAGATCGCCGCGTCGATCCTCGCGATCCGGAACAACGTCGTACCGCCCACGGCGAACCTGCACACCCCCGACCCCGAGTGCGACTTGGACTACGTACCGCTCACCGCCCGCGACCAGCTCACCGACGCCGTTCTCACGGTCGGCAGCGGCTTCGGCGGGTTCCAGAGCGCCATGGTGCTGGCCCAGCCTGAAAGGAGTGCGGCGTGACGGCCTCAGTGGTGGTGACCGGACTGGGCGTGGCGGCGCCCAACGGGCTCGGCGAGCAGGACTTCTGGAACGCCACCCTCGCCGGCAAGAGCGGCATCGGCCCGCTCACCCATTTCGACGCCTCCGCGTACCCCGCGCGGCTCGCCGGTGAGATCAACGACTTCACGGCCGAGGAGCAGCTGCCCAGCCGGCTGATGCCGCAGACCGACCGCGTCACCCGGCTGTCCCTCGTCACGGCCGACTGGGCGCTCGCCGACGCCGGTGTGCGGCCGGCCGAACTGCCCGAGTTCAGCATGGGCGTGAGCACCGCGAGTTCGGCGGGCGGGTTCGCGTTCAGCCAGCACGAGCTGAAGAACCTGTGGAGCAAAGGCAGCCAGTACGTCAGCGCGTACCAGTCGTTCGCCTGGTTCTACGCGGTCAACACCGGCCAGATCTCCATCCGCAACGGCATGAAGGGCCCCAGCGGAGTGGTCGTCACCGACCAGGCCGGCGGGCTGGACGCGGTGGCCCAGGCCCGGCGCCAGATCCGCAAGGGCACCTCCCTTGTGGTCGCCGGCGCCGTGGACGCGCTGCTGTGCTCCTGGGGCTGGGTGGGACTGCACACCAGCGGCCGTCTCAGCACGGCCGAGGAGCCGACCCACGCCTACCTTCCCTTCGACGACCGGGCCGCCGGCCATGTGGCCGGTGAGGGCGGCGCGCTGCTCATCATGGAGTCGGCGGACTCGGCGCGGGCTCGCGGCGCCAGGGTGTACGGCGAGATCGCCGGGTACGCCGCCACCTTCGACGGACGGGAATCCGGCCTGCGCAAGGCCGTTGAGCTCGCCCTCGCGGATGCGGGCGTGGTCGCCGACGACGTGGACGTGGTGTTCGCCGACGCGGCGGCCGAACCGGAGCTCGACCGTGTCGAGGCCGAGGCGATCGTCGAGGTCTTCGGGCCGCACGGCGTACCGGTCACCGCGCCGAAGACGATGACGGGACGGCTGTACGCGGGGGGCGCGGCCCTCGATCTCGCGACGGCCTTCCTCGCCCTGGGCGAGGACACGATCCCGCCCACGGTGCACACCGAGCCGGCCGAACGCTACGGCCTCGACCTGGTCGTCTCCCAGCCCCGCGCCGCCCGCCTGCGCACCGCGCTCGTCCTCGCCCGGGGCCACGGCGGCTTCAACTCGGCCATGGTCGTGCGCTCCTGAGCGCCCCCGCGTTCCCTCCCCCCACCCCATATCAGCCGTACCAGGAACGAACTGCACCAAGAAGGAAGGCTCCCCATGTCCAGCACCTTCACGCTCGACGACCTCAAGCGGATCCTCCTCGAAGGCTCCGGCGCCCCCGACGGCACCGGCCTCGAAGGGGACATCCTCGACACCGACTTCGCCGACATCGGCTACGACTCGCTCGCCCTGCTGGAGACCGCCAGCCGCGTCGAGCGCGAGTACGGCATCGAGCTGGACGAGACCGTCGTGGGCGACGCGAGCACGCCCCGCGCCCTCCTCGACGCCATCTCCACCCACCTGCCCGCTCAGGCCGCCTGACCACGCCGGCACGGAAAACCGCAAGGAAAGAGGCGAAATGACAGAGCAGAAGAGCCGGGTCGTCCTGGTCACCGGTGCCACCAGCGGCATCGGTCTGGCCGTCACCCGGCTGCTGGCCGGGCAGGGGCACCGGGTGTTCATCGGGTCCCGTACCGAGGACAAGGTCGTCACGACCGTCAAGCAGCTCCAGGAGGAGCACCTCGACGTGGACGGCGTCGTCCTGGACGTGCGCTCGGTGGACGCGATCCGTGGCTTCGTCCAGGCGGCCGTCAAGCGGTTCGGCACGGTCGACGTGCTCGTCAACAACGCGGGGATCCCCGGCGGCGGAGTCACGGCCGACATCTCCGACGAGCTGTGGGACGACATCGTCGACACCAACCTCAACAGCGTGTTCCGCCTCACCCGCGAGGTGCTGACCACGGGCGGACTGCGGCACAAGGACTGGGGGCGCGTCATCAACATCGCCTCCACCGCCGGCAAGCAGGGCGTCGTCCTGGGCGCCCCGTACTCCGCCTCCAAGCACGGCGTCGTGGGTTTCACCAAGGCACTGGGCAACGAACTGGCTCCCACCGGCATCACGGTCAACGCTGTCTGCCCGGGCTATGTCGAGACCCCGATGGCCGAGCACGTACGGCAGAACTACTCCCGCCTGTCCGGTGCCTCGGAGACGGCGATCCTGGAGAAGTTCCAGGCCAAGATCCCGCTGGGCCGCTACTCCACCGCCGAGGAGGTGGCGGGCCTGGTCGGATACCTGATGACCGACACGGCGGCGTCCATCACCGCCCAGGCGCTGAACGTCTGCGGCGGCCTCGGCAACTTCTGACCACCCCCCGAGCGCGAAGGATTCCACCATGCCGTCGGAGCTGCACGAGTCCCGCCACGAGATCAAGATCTCGGCCCCGGCCGAAACCGTCCACCGCATGCTCGCGCATGCCGAGGACTGGCCCCGGCTCTTCCCCCCGAACGTTTATGTCGACCATGTGGAGCGCGGCGAACGCGAGGAGCGCATCCGCATCTGGGCGACGGCCGGCGACACCGTCAAGAACTGGACGTCCCATCGGAGCCTTGACCCGGAGAACCTCCGCATCCGCTTCCGGCAGGAGGTCAGCACACCCCCGGTGGCCGCGATGGGCGGCACCTGGCACATCGAGGCGCTCCCCGACGGCGACACGCTGGTGCGCCTCGACCACGACTACCGGGCGGTCGACGACGAGAGCCTCGCCTGGCTCGACGAGGTCGTGGACCGCAACTCCCGCTCCGAGCTGGAGTCGCTGAAGGCGATAGCCGAATCCGACGGCATCGCCGATGCGCTGACCTGCTCCTTCGAGGACACGGTCACGATCAGGGGCACCGCCCGGGACGTGTACGACTTCATCGACCGGGCGGACCTGTGGACCGATCGCCTGCCGCACGTCCGCGCGGTGCGGCTGGAGGAGCCGGCGCCGGGGCTGCAGACGCTCGAGATGGACACGTTGTCCAAGGACGGCACCTCGCACACCACGAAGTCGTACCGCGTGTGCCTGCCGCACCACCGGATCGCCTACAAGCAGGTCACCTTGCCCGCCCTGATCACACTGCACACGGGCCGCTGGACGATCACGCCGACCGAGGACGGCGTCACGGCCTCCTCCCAGCACACGTTCACGGTCGACACGGACAACATCGCGAAGATCCTGGGCGCGGAGGCGACTGTGCAGGACGCGATCGACCACGTCCGTACGGCGCTCAGCACCAACAGCATGGCGACCCTAGGCCTCGCCAAGGCGTACGCCGAGCAGCGCGCCGGGGGCGACCGTCCATGACGGTCGCCCAGCCGGCCGCACCGACGGGAGCGCGCGGCATCACCCTCGACGCGGACGGCATCACCCTGTCCGCGTTGCTCGCCCTCCCGTCACAGGCTCCGTGCAGGGCGATGGTCGTCGCCCTGCACGGAGCCGGGATGAGCTCCTCGTACTTCCACAGACCGTCCCACCCCGACACGTCGTTCCTCGACCTCGCCACGAGCCTCGGGTTCGCGGCGGTGGCCGTGGACCGCCCGGGCTACGGCCTGTCGGCCCGGCAGCTGCCCCAGGGCCAGGGGATCGCGGACCAGGCGGCGACGCTCAGCGCGGCCCTGCGCTGTCTGAGGGCACGGTTCGACACAGGCGGCGGCGTCTTCCTCCTCGCCCACTCCTTCGGCGGCAAGCCGGCGCTGCGGATGGCCGCGGACGGCACGGCGCCGGAGCTGCTCGGCCTCGACATCTCCGGCTGCGGCGGCGAGTACGCGGTGCCCATCAGCGCCCGCGACACGCACGGACGACGCGGCTGGCGGCTCAACTGGGGACCGCTGCGTCTGTACCCGCCGGGGACGTTCCGGGCCAGCGGCACCGTCGTCTCCGCGGTTCCGCCGCGCGAGCTCGCGGACGCCGTCCGCTGGCCGGAGGAGTTCGCCGGGTTCGCCGGGCGGATCCGGGTGCCGGTCCGGTTCACCTTCGCCGAGCACGAGGTCTGGTGGCAGCACGACCAGCAGGCCGTCGCCCGGCTGCGGTCCCAGCTGAGCTCGGCGCCCCGTGTGGTGACGGAGCATCAGCCCGACGCCGGTCACAACATCAGCCTCGGCTGGATGGCCCGCGCCTACCACCTCAGGGCCCTCGGCTTCGCGGAGGAGTGCCTGCGGTCGCGGGAGGCGGAACGGAGCCTCGCGCTGATCTCCCCCGGCAGCGCGTGATCTGCCGACGGGCCCGGGCGGACCCGTCGCTCCCCGACCGTACGAGCGACCCGATCAGACCCACGCCAGGAAAGCAGGAGCAGACATGACACAGGACATCGTCGGTGTGTGGCATCTGAGTGCCTTCCACGACGTGGACACGGCCGGGCGGCCCGTGGGAGAGGGCCCGCTGGGGCCGTCCCCGTCGGGCATGCTGATCTACACGCCCGACGGCCACGTCTCGGTGAGCATGATGCCCACCGCACCGGCTGGGGCACCGGGCCCCGGCTACATGGGCTACGCGGGCGAGTGGCGGGTGCGGGACGGGAAGGTCGTCCACCACATCCGGATCTCCTCACGCCCCGACTGGATCGGCATCGAGCAGTCGCGGGACGTCGAACTCGACGGAGACGTCCTCACCGTTCGCGCCACCCGGGAGGTGGACGCGCGGCCGCGGCGGCGTGTCCTCGTGTGGCGCCGGGCCGAGCGGTCCGAGGGTGCCCGATGAGGGCCCTGGTGGACACCATCGACCAGATGACCGAGGACGCCGACCACCCGCTGCTGGTGGCCCTGAGCATCTTCGCGCCCGGAGTGGTGCTGTCCGCGGCCGCCGGTCCGAGGAAGGAGCCGGCGGAGGCGGGGAGCGCCGCGGCGGTGACCGCGCACCTCGGACGGCTGGGCCTGGAGAGCGTATGACGCCGGTCGCCGCCGCCCCGCCGCCCGTGCTCCTCCTCGCACACGATCTGCGTTCACCGGGCACCGAGGAACTCGCGCGCAGGGTGTTCGAGACGCTGCCCGCGGCCGACCGCGAACGGATCCTGCGCAAGCGGGTGGCCGCGGACCGGACGCGTTCGCTGATCGGGCGGTGGCTGGCCCGCCGGGCAGCCGCGTCGATGATCGGCACGCCTTGGACGAGCCTGTGCACCGGGCAGCGTCCCGGCGGCCGGCCGTATGTGGTGGGCAGGCCGCAGTTGTCGCTGAGCATCGCCCACAGCGGCCGGTACGCACTGGCGGCCGTGGGACTCGGGGCGCGGGTCGGTGTCGACACGGAGCAGGTGCCACGCGTGACCCGGCTGCCCGACGACGCCTTCCTCGGTCCCGGCGAGCGGGCGGCGCTGCGGGCCGTGCCGCGGGACGCGGAACGCCGGGCCGCTCTGTGGGTGCTGAAGGAGGCGGCGGCCAAACTGACCGGGCAGGGCCTGCGTGCGGGCCTGCGCCGCATCGAGTTCGAGTGCTGGGGCGCCCGCTTCCCGCTCGCCGCGCGCACCCCTTACGCGGTGGCGGAGTTCAGAGCCCTCCGGCTCCCTGACGGATACGTCGCCGCGGTGGGTTCCTCCGCGGGTGAACCGCCCTCAGAACCTCAGTTCGTGAACTCCGTTCGTGAGACAGCCCTGACGACGAGGAAGGACCACTTCCATGCGTGAGCTCATGCAGCAGAACAACAGGGACAGGTACCACGACCACTTCCTGACACCCCAGCCGGCGACCCGCGACGACGAGGGCGGGGACGACTACGACGAGGAGGCGGAGCATCACATCTGGCGCAGCGTCAACTGACCGCGGCTCACCCGGCGGGCTTCATGCGAAAGGCAGGGCCGGGAACGCTCTCGATGTCTTGCGCCTGCACGGCATGGCCTTGTTCGCAGCGGATCTGGACGTCGACGTGCGCGCCACATGCGCGGTGCCTCGCCAGCACGGCGGGCCCCTCGGGGTCGGCACGGTATCGGTCACCCCACTGCAGGAGCCCCAGCACGGCCGGGACCAGATCCATGCCCTTGGGAGTGATCACGTACTTGGGCCGGCTCCGCGAGCCGGGCTCCTTGTAGGTCTCGGTGGCCAGGATCCCTTCGTCCACGAGCATGCGAAGCCGCGCCGCGAGGAGGTTGCGAGGGCAGCCGAGGACGCGTTCGAAGTCGCTGAAGCGGGACGAGCCGTACCAGACCTCGCGCAGGATCAGGATCGTCCACTTCTCCCCCACGATCTCAAGGGTCCGTGCGATGGAGCAGTTCGACACGTCCCGGTCGAGACGGGGGTCCATGCCGGCGTCCTGAACAGCTTCGGTCCACGCATTCATGGGGTGATTCTAGCCTCACCTGAGTTTACTTATATATACCCAGCCAGTAGTGTCATGGCCGGCGCGCGACGCGCATCCACCACCGGGAAGATCACCCAGTAAGGCGGCCGGCATGAAGGCATTCGTCGTCGAGAAGTACGGCAAGGACGGCGCACGCGCCGCACAGGTGCCCGAGCCCACCGTCCGGGACCGCGATGTCCTGGTGCGAGTGAGCGCCGCCGGCATCAACCCGCTCGACAAGATGGTCCGCGACGGGGAGTTCAAGCTCCTCCTGAAGTACCGGCGCCCGTTCGCGCTGGGCCACGACGTGGCCGGCGTCGTGGTGCGGGTCGGCTCCGCCGTACGCGGCTTCAAGGTCGGCGACGAGGTCTACGCCCGTCCGCGCGACCTTCGGATCGGGGGTTTCGCGGAGTTCATCGCCATCGACGAGGACGACGTCGCGCCCAAGCCGGCCTCGCTCACCGCCCAGGAGGCAGCCGCGGTGCCTCTCGTGGCCCTGGCCGCCTGGCAGATCCTCGTCGACCGCGCCCGCCTCGGGCCGGGCCAGAAGGTGCTCGTGCACGCCGGTGCCGGGGGCCTTGGATCGACGGTCATCCAGCTCGCCAAGCACCTCGGCGCCACGGTGGCGACGACGGCAGGCACCGACTCCGAGAAGCTGGTCAGGAGCCTCGGCGCCGACGTCGTCGTCGACTACACCAAGGAAGACTTCTCGAAGACGCTGTCCGGCTACGACCTGGTACTGGACTCCCTGGGCGGGGCGAACCTGGAGAAGTCGCTGACCGTGCTGAAGCCCGGCGGCCTGGCCATCGGTGTCGTCGGCCCGCCGGACGCCGATTTCGCCAGGCAGCTGGGAGCCCCTTTCCCCCTGGGTGCCCTCATGAACGCCCTCAGCCGCAAGGTCCGCAAGCAGGCCAAGGCGCTTGGAGCGCGCTACGAGTTCTTCTTCATGCAGGCCAACGGCTCCCAGCTGCGCAAACTCGGCGCCCTGTACGACAGCGGGAAGCTCCGCCCGGTCATCGACAGGGTCTTCCCGTTCGACCAGACGCTGGAGGCGATGGCGTACGTCGAGCAGAGCCGGACCAGGGCCGGCAAGGTCGTGGTCTCCATGGCGCCCGACAACGACTGACCGGCCGCCCGCACACTCGTGCCCGCCATCCCCTCTGGGTTCACTTTACGCACTCAGCTCATGGCGTCATGACCAGCACATGAACCGGCCCCCCGCGAACAGTGGGCGTGGCACCGAACCGCGAAGGAGCACGACCATGGGAGCAAGCCCAGAGGCACAGCAGTTCGCACAGTTCCTCGGAAGCGTGAGCGCGAAGGCCTCGACACCGGGCCTCGACCTCGCCGTCATCCGCGACATCGTCGAGACGAACCACCGGGCGTCGGCCGAACCGGAAGGCGTCACCTACGCCGAAGTCGACGCGGGCGGCGTCCCCGCCCTGTGGTGCATTCCCGAGGACGCCCACCCCGACCGCGCGCTGCTCCACTTCCACTTCGGCGGGTCGGTCACCGCCTCGATGCACTCGGACCGCAAGGCCGCCGGCCACATAGCCAAGGCCGCCGGCGCCCGCTCCCTCGTCGTGGACTTCCGCCTGGCACCCGAACACCCCCACCCGGCACAGCTCGACGACGCCGAGACCGCCTACCGATGGCTGCTCTCCCAGGGCTACGAGCCGCGGAACATCGGCAGCACGGGCCACTCGATCGGCGGCACCCTCGCCGTGATGCTGCCGCTGCGCCTGCTCGCGAAGGGCGAGGCGGCCCCGGGCGCGATCGTCAGCGTCTCGCCGTGGACCGACCTCACCCTCCAGAACGCGTCGGTGGACGAGAACGAGGACAACGACAAGATGCTCAGCAGGAGCACCCTCGAACTGTTCCGGGCATCCTGGCTGCAGGAGCCCGGAGTGGACTTCGCCGCCCCCGGGATCAGCCTCGTGAACGCCGACCTGACCGGTCTGCCGCCCACCAGCGTCCACTACGGCGAACACGAGACCCTCGCCGACGACGGCGCCCACCTCGCCCGCCGCCTCGCGGACTTCAAGGTCACCTCCGAGGTCCACCCGCTGCCCGAAGGACAGCACTCGTTCGTCCTGGGCGCGGGACGCGTGCCCGAGGTCGACCGGGCCATCCAGCAGATGGGCCAGTGGCTGCGCCGACACCTGGGCACCTGAGCAAGGACTGCTCACGACCGAGGCCGGGCACCGGGTCCCAGCCGGGCGGTGACGTGCCTGGGGGTGAGCGAGGAGTGCCCCTCGGAGCACTCGACGACGACGCGGACCGGAGCGTCGCAGTCGGTGTGGCGAACGTCCAGCACAGGACTCTCGGAGTCGTCGAGGGCGTACGCCTCGCCCCACTGACTCAGCGCCATCAGGACGGGCCACAGGTCCCAGCCCTTGCGGGTCAGGCGGTACTCGTTGCGGGAGCGGCTGCCCGGCTCCCGGTAGGGGACCGCCTTCAGGATGCCGGCCGCGATCAGTTTCCTCAGGCGGTCGCTGAGGACGGCCTCCGACAGGCCGATGTGGCGGTGGAAGTCGTCGAAGCGGCGGACTCCGTTGACGGCGTCCCGCAGGATCAGCAACGTCCATTTCTCTCCGACCACGTCGAGCGTGCGCTGGACGGGGCAGTTCTCCGTGCTCGCCTCAAGCCACTCCATTCGGCCATCGTAAGGCCTGGCTTCGTCATTGACAGTCAGCTGAGCGGGAAGCTAGCTTCACCTGCAAAAGTCAGATGGGAAGGGCGCTCGGTCGTGGGACGAACACGTACGTACCAATGGGAAGATCCCGCGGTCTCGGCGGAAGCGGCCGGACGCATGGCCGGCATCGACTTCCTGCGCGAGTTGCAGGCGGGGCGACTGCCGGGGGCGCCCATCGGCTACGCCATCGACCTCCGCCTGGACGAGGTGGAGCCCGGCAGGGTGGTCTTCTCCCTGACGCCGGGCGAGGAGCACTACAACCCGATCGGCAGCGTGCACGGCGGCATCTTCGCCACCCTGCTCGACTCTGCCGCGGGATGCGCCGTCCAGACCACCCTCCCGCAAGGCATGGCGTACACCTCACTCGACCTGACGGTGAAGTTCCTGCGGCGGATCACCGCGGAGACGGGCACGGTGCGCGCCGTCGGCACGGTTGTCAACAAAGGCAGCCGAACCGCCCTCGCCCAAGCGCAGTTGGTGGACACGAAGGACCGTCTGCTCGCCCACGCCACCAGCAGCTGCCTGCTCTTCCCGGTTCCTCCTCCTCAAGGGTGAGCTTCTGGCGTGCCGCTACTTGAGCTCGTCGGCGGTGAAGTAGCCGTCCTCGACAAGGGTGTCGTAGTTGGTCTTGTCGACGCCCGCGGGCTGCAGCAGGACGGCGGGCACGGCCTTGACGCCGTTGTTGTAACCCACGGCGTCGTCCACCGACGGCACCCTGTCCTTGAGCAGGTCGTCGACCATGGCTGCGGCGGCCTCGGCGAGCCGACGGACGTCCTTGTAGACGGTCTGCGACTGCTCGCCCGCGATGATCGACCTCACCGACGCCAGTTCGGCGTCCTGACCGGTGATGACCGGGAGGGGCTGGATGCCGGAGCCGTAGCCGGCGGACTTCAGCGCGGACAACACGCCCCTGGAGATGCCGTCGTACGGTGACAGCACCGCGTCGACCCGCTCACCGCGGTACCACTTGGTGAGGAGGCCGCTCATGCGCCTCTGCGCGGTGGGCCCGTCCCAGCGAGGAGTGGTGATCTGGTTGAGTTCGGTCTCGCCGGACCGGACGACCAACTGCCTGCTGTCCAGAAACGACTGCAGGTGCGTCATCGAACCGTCGAAGAAGTACTTGGTGTTGTTGTCGTCGGGGGAACCGGCGAACAACTCGATGTTGAACGGGCCTTTGCCGTCCTCCAGGCCGAGCTTGTCGATGATGTAGTGGGCCTGGATCAAGCCGACCATCTCGTTGTCGAAGGAAACGTAGTAGTCGACGTTCTTCGTGCCGAGGATGAGCCGGTCGTAGGAGATCACCGGAATGTCCGCGTCGGCTGCTTGTTGAAGCACGCCGTTCAGCGACTTGTTGTCGATGGCCGCGACGATCAGGGCGTCGACGCCCTGCCGGATCAGTTCCGCGATCTGTGAGACCTGGGCCTTCGGGTCGTCGTCGCCGTAGACCAGCTTGCTCTTGTACCCCCGGGCCTTGAGGTCGGCGACCACGCTCTTGCCGTCGGTGAGCCAGCGCTCGGAGGCCCGGGTCGGCATGGCGACGCCGACAGTACCGCCCTCGGACCTGTTCTTTGAGCCGCCGTCACTGCCGTTGCCGCAGGCGGACAAGGCGAAGCCGAGGGAGGCGGCTCCGCCGAGGACGGTTCTTCGATTGAGCATGGTGATTCGTTCCTTGTCCTTCTCGTCGTTGTGGGGATGACGGCGCAGGGACGCCGAGGAGAAGCGGTGGAGCGGGCCGGGCAGTCGGCGGGCAGCGCGAACCGAGCGGGACGCGCCGCACCCGCTTCCGGGCGGTGTCGAGGGTCAGGTCCCGCAGACGGGGGCCGTGCGGGTAGCCCCCCGGGCGCCCCTGGACAGGCCGGACTTCAGACAGAGGCGTGCGCCGTGGCGGATCGGCTCGGCGCTCTCGTGGATCCGCACGGAGCAGCCGAGGTCGTCAAGGTCGGGGCGGCCCGGCACATGGTTCGAAACGGTGCCGCGTTCCGACCATGTGCGTGCTGATTCCGGCAACGCACAGGGCACTCGCCTTTCAACGTTCGAAATATAGCCACATGTTCGAAATATTGGCCGCGACAGTAAAGGCTGACGAGGGGGGTGTCAACAGTGCGAACTGGAACGGTTACAGAAGGTGCGGCCACGGGGTCCCCGTGAGCTGGCGCGCCGGAACAGTGTCGGCGGGCCGCTTGATCGGAAAATCCTTTGATCGAAAACTGGTCGCCCTCCTAGACTCCCCCACCGATCCTCTTCGGTTGCGCAATGCGCAAACACGACCACTTCCGAAGGGTTTCGGTCAGGACCATCGGCACCCTCGGGTGCCTCATGACAAGGGGGAACAACACATGACTGGTTCGAAGAGGAAGACCCTCGTGGGACACGTCGGTCGCGGGGCGGCCGTCGGTTTCGCCGCCACGGCTGCGATCTTCGCCCTCGGCACCGTCCCGGCGCATGCGCAGGAGAGCACCGCGGCCTCGACTCGGGTCGTGCGCTGCGACACCGGCCGTATGTGCATGTACGAGGACGCCAGCTACACCGGCAGCAAGTACGTCAACTGGAAGCCCACCGGCACCAACCAGAAGTACCAGATCGACGGTTGGAACGGGGACAACGAGATCACGTCGCTGATCAACAACACCAACTACAACATTCGGCTCTACGACAACGACGACTACTCCGGTAGGTCGATGTGCGTCGTGAAGCACAGCTCCATCAACAACCTGAAGAACTGGTGGATCTTCAACGACAAGGCCGAGAGCGCCAAGACCGTGGCCAACTGCTAGCGGCGCGGGCGGGGCGGGGGGCGTGCAGCCGGCCCCCCGCCCCAGGAGCGCCCCCTTTCGTGCTTCCGGTACGGGGGCCGAAGCGCCCGTGCCCTCATTCTGGCGACACCGGGGCTCGGAAGTCGGTGGGAGAAACTCCCCTCTCCGCGCCCCGCGCGTCCCCACGGCCCGCCACCCCAAGGGTCACGGTCACCGCCAGCGAGGCGACCGCCATGGCCGTCATCGCCGTCGCGGGCGAGGTCAGTTGGGCGATCGAGCCGGCGAGGGCGGCGCCGAGCCCCTGCATGGTGAGCATCCCGGCGGCACGCAACCCGAGGGCGTGGCCCGCGAGTTCGTCGGGGGTGAGGGCCATGAGGCGCTCCTGTTGCGCGAGGCTCGCGCCGAAGCCCACGGAGGCGACGCACACGGCCAGGGCGGCCCAGGGCATGCCCGGCCGCAGCGCGAAGAGCAGGTACGGCGCGGCGAGCAGAAGCAGCAGCGGGACGGGCAGGCGGGGGCGCAGGGCGGGCGGTACGAAGCGGCCGACGGTCAGATCGCCGACGAACATGCCCAGCGCCGCGGAGGCGAACAGGGCGCCGGCGGCCCCGGAGTCGTAGGAGACGTAGAGGGATTCACAGCCGACGATCAGACCGTTCGGGATCCACAGGCCGAGGTAGGTGAGGCGGCGGGGGCGCGAGGACCACAGGAGGGCGTTGGTGCGCCAGGTCGCCGCGACGGACGGGCGGCCCGAGTCGCGGGGCGGACGGTCGGTCAGGCCCAGGCGGAAGACGAGGGACGCGGTGGCGTACAGCGCCGCCGACAGCAGCAGACAGGTCCGGGGGGACAGCAGCGTCAGCAGGGCGCCGCCCGTCGCGAACCCGACGACCTGCACCAGCCCGAAGACCATGTTGAACACCGAACGGCCCAGTACGAAGCCGTCCTTGGGCAGGATCTCGTTGAGCAGGCCGCCGGTCACTCCCCCGCCCAGCGAGGCGATCAGGCCCTGGAGGAAGACGACGCCGAAGATCGCCCCGACGGGCAGACCGGGCAGCGCAAGCACCGTCGTACAGGCGGCGAAGGCGAGGCTGATGCTGCTCAGCGTCGCCCGCGGGGGCAGCCGGTCGGCGCCCGACAGGAGAAAGGTCGCCCCGAGCATCTGCGCGAGCTGGGGCCCGAACATGCTGACCGCGGACAACAGGGGCGAGTCGGTGGCCCGGTAGACCAGCGTGGCGAGCGCCAGCCCGCCGATCGTCAGGGCAGCGCCCTGGGCGGCGGAGGCGAGGAAGAACGGGGGGAACTCGGGGGTGCGGAAGAGCTCGCGGTAGCTGCGCATGCGCGGAGTCTGCGGCGCCGGACGCGACGGGTCGTATTGTTTCGCGCGGACGCGAAACACCGGGGGTGCGCATGGGGTGGTGGCAGCTCAACGCGGACACGCTCGTCCGCAGCCGCTTCGTCCTCTCCCCGTTCACCGAGACCTTCGCGAGCCTGAAGCTGCTGCACGCCGGCACGCCCGCGCACCCCGGCGAGCGGGCCTGGCTCCGCGCCCATCTGCCCGCCTACCGCGCCCGCCTGGCCGCCGACCCCACGACCGCACAGCTCGTACGCGCCGCCCTCGGCCGGTCCTGGATCGCCGACTTCATCACCCCCACCCCCAAGGACGGGGAGAGCTTCGAGGAGGTCCTCGCCCGGGTGCGCTCGGCCGACCCGGCCGCCGCACGCGCCCACCTCACCGTCTCCCGCGCCGGTCCGCTCCCCGCCGTACTCGACCGCGACGACCTCCCCGACCGAGCCGCCGCGCTCCTGGAGTACGTCTGGACCCGGACCGTACGGCCGTACTGGGACCGGCGCCGGCGGATCCTGGAGGCGGACGTGGCCGCCCGGACCGCGCGGGTGAGCCAGGGCGGCTGGGCGGCGGTGCTGGACTCCCTGCGGCCGGGGCAGACCCGCTGGCTCGGCGGGAACCGGCTCCAGGTGAACCTGCACGAGTACCCGCCCCGCGAGATCTCCGGCGCCGAGCTGGTCTTCATGCCGGTCACCCCGAGGGCCGGCTGGGTCTCCTGGGAGGAGCCCGATCGCTACGCGCTCGTCTACGCCTGCACGGGCGCCCTCACCGATCCGGGCGCCCGGACCGCCCCCGCGAGCCTGGGGGCCCTGCTGGGACCGGCCCGGGCCACGGTCCTCGTCCTCCTCGGCTCCCCGCTGAGCACCAGCCAGCTCGTCGCCGTGACCGGCCAGGCACTCGGCTCGGTGGGCCGGCATCTGCGGGTGCTGCTGGACGCGGGGCTGGTGGAGCGGCGGCGGGCGGGGCGGTCGGTGCTGTACTCGCGGACCGCGGCGGGGGACGCTCTCGTCGACGCCCGGCGCCGGCGCGACACGTAGCGGAGTTAGCATCCGTTTCATGACGACCCATGACAGCAACTCCCCCCTCGACGTCGAGATCAACGCCCTCACCGGCGGCGCCGCCGACCTCGCCCAGTACGCCGGCCGGCCGGTCCTCATCGTGAACGTCGCCTCCAAGTGCGGCCTCACCCCGCAGTACAACGGCCTGGAGAAGCTCCAGGAGCGGTACGCGGAGCGCGGCTTCACCGTGCTCGGGGTGCCCTGCAACCAGTTCCTCGGCCAGGAGCCCGGCAGCGCCGAGGAGATCGCCGAGTTCTGCTCGGCGACGTACGGCGTGACCTTCCCGATGACCGAGAAGGTCGAGGTGAACGGGGAGGGCCGGCACCCGCTGTACGAGCGTCTGGTCGGGTTCGCCGACGCCGAGGGGCACAGCGGTGACATCCGCTGGAACTTCGAGAAGTTCCTGATCGGCCGGGACGGCACCGTCGTCGCCCGCTTCTCGCCGCAGACCGAGCCGGAGGCCGCGGAGCTGGTGGCCGCCGTCGAGGGCCAGCTGGCGTAGCCGGGGGTTGACCTTGCCCCTGGGGCAGGGCCGAGTGTCCTTCGCACCGGGCGGAACGGCCGCCCGGTGACGGAGGATGAGGGCCGTGGACGACGAACTGCTCACCATCGGCGCGTTCGCGGCACGGGCCAGGCTGTCGGCCAAGGCGCTGCGCCTGTACGACCGTCTGGGGCTGCTGCCCCCCGCGCGGGTCGACGAGGTCAGCGGCTACCGCTACTACCGCGTCGGCCAGATCGAGCGTGCCCGCCTGGTGGCGCTGCTGCGCCAGCTGGACATGCCGCTCGCGCGGGTCGCGGAGGTGGTCGAGGCGCCGGACGGGGCCGCGGCCACTGCCCGGCTCGACGCGTACTGGGCGGATGTCGAGGCGCGGCTCGCGGGGCAGCGGACGCTCGCCGAGTACCTCCGTGGACGGCTGTCGGGGAGGAGCTCCGAGATGTACGGGAAGTTCGTGGTCGAGACGGTGGAGGTGCTCGAGCAGGTGCTGATCACCGAGACGCGGCACGTGCTGGCGGGCGAGCTGCCCGCGTGGATCGGCGCGTCGCTGGGCCGGTTGGAGTCGGCGGCGCAGGAGTGCGGCGGGATCACGGCGGCGCCGTTCGTCGTGTACCACTCCGACGTGTCGATGGAGAGCGACGGACCGGCCGAGTCGTGCGTGCCGGTGGCCGACGAAGCGGCGGCCCGGGCGTGGGTCGAGCGGCAGGGCCGGACACGGGAGACGAAGGTACGCGTCGAGCCGGCCCAGCGGCTCGCCTACACCCGGATCTCCAAGGCGCAGGTGGCCCATCCGCAGATCCTGGCCGCGTTCGAAGCGGTGGAGGAGTGGATCCCGCAGCAGGGGCTGTGGCAGGCGGGCCCGTGCCGGGAGGTGTACTTCGCGGACTGGGATGCGGCGGGGCCACAGGACCCGGTGTGCGACGTGGCATTCCCGGTGCGATGACCCGGCGGGCGGCCGGGCCGTAGGGGCCGGGGCACAGCCGAGCCCTCTCGGCAAGGACGGCGGGCTGGTCGAGAGGGCTCTTCCTGTGGTGCTTGTGCAGTTGTGGTTCGTGCGGTCGGTCTTGGGCGAGGATCAGCCGGAACCGCCCCTCACGCCTTGACCGACGCCACGAAGGTGTTCCACGCGGTCGCGGGGAACGCCAGGATCGGGCCCTCGGGAACCTTGGAGTCCCGCACCGCCATGGCCGCCGTGACCGGCGACTTGATCTCGACGCACGCGCCGTTCCCTGTGGAGTACGAGGACTTGGTCCACGTGTCCGTGGCGCCCTGACGAATTGCCATGTTTGCTCCGAATTGCCAGATGTTGAGTTGCTGTCACCGCACCGCGCGTCCGGACCGGAACGCGCAGCGCGATTCGCGCCAACCTTGTTTCTCGGTGGCGTGATCGACGCTACTCGCCAACATCGGCTGACGAAGCGACTATTCACTCGGGTGGGTGGCATATTCCAGTGGAGTCTTCCGTCCTGCCCAGGGGACGGTGTACCGTACGGCGCTTCTCAGCGCGCGTACTCCTTGGCGATGTCCGCGATGAACTGCCGGGACTGCTCGACGTTCAGGGCCTGCGCCCTCAGGTGCTCGTACATCACGCTGTACTTCTGCACGTCGTTCGCCTTCTCCAGGTACAGGTCGCTGGTGACGCCCTCGATGTAGACGACGCTGGAGTCGGCCGCGTCCGGGAACTCCAGGATCGCGTACTGCCCGTTGAGGCCCGGGTGCGCGCCCATGTCGAACGGGATGACCTGCACGGTGACGTGCGGCAGCTGGGACTGCTCGACGAGCTGCTCCAACTGGTCGCGCATGAGGGACTTGTTGCCGACGACCCGGCGCAGGGCGGCCTCGTCCAGGACGGTCCACAGCCGGAGCGGGTTCTCCTCGGTGGAGATTCGTTCCTGTCGGCGCATCCGCACCTGGACCCGCTTCTCGATCTCGGCCGACGCCGTCTCCGGCAACGCCCCTGCGATCAGGGCCTCCGCGTACTGCTTGGTCTGCAACAGCCCCGGCACGACCTGCGGGTCGTACACCCGCAGACTGGCCGCGTCCGTCTCCAGCCCGATGTAGACGCTGTAGGGGATGTCGCCGAACGAATGCCACCACCCTTGCTGCCGCGAATCCTTGGCCATCTGCATCAGCGAGTCGACGATGCGATGGTCCTCCACTTCGTAGACCCCGCACAGATCGCGGACGTCGCGCTGGCTGATGCTGCGCCGCCCGTTCTCCAGCCTGCTGATCTTCGACTGCGACACCAGCAGCCGCTCGGCCACCTCTTCGGCCGTCATGCCCTTGAGCTCGCGGAGCCGGCGCAGCTCCTGGCCCAGCCGGCGTCGCCTGACGGTGGGATTGACATTGGACGCCACGGGACGTGCACCTCCGGCTGCCTGCCTGTGATTGCGACTTTGCGTATCTGCTGTTGAGCAGACTGCCACCAAGGTGCTTACTACCGCTGGCAAACGGTGGATATGCGCTGGATACACGCCAGTTCGGGGACACCCCCGCAAAACCCCGGCACATCCCGGCGCATACGGCCGCGCGGGGCGACGGGACCGGGTCGTCGTCCGGACGTGCGGTCCCGTCACCCCGCGCGGACAGCGGCTCCCGAACCGGTCGTGGGGACGGCGGCGCGGCGCTGCGCGTGGCGTGCGTATGGAGCATGTGATGCGCGCGTGCGGTGCATTGCGCGTTGGTGCGTGCGGTGCTGGTGGAGCGATGGCCCTGTTGCGCGGGGCCCGGTGGTGCGAAGGCCCGGTGGTGCGGGTCGTGTCGTGGACTGCCTGCGGCTCAGTGGGCCACGACACGCGCCATGGATCCGCGGCGCGGCTGCGCCGGAACACCACGGGCGGGTTCCGTCGCCCTGCCGCCGGGGGCGGCCTGACGGCCGGTCGCCGGGGCCGGGCTACGACGCGGCTGGGCCGCCACGCCGTTCTGGACGTCCATCACGGCGTGCGCCACGAGACCGCCCATGGGGTCGTGCCTGATCAGATCCCGCAGCCGGGAACGCGAGGACCTGCCCTCGTTCCCCGGATACAGGTGCTTACCGAGGCCGACCGCGTGAGCCAGTGCGGCGAGCGCAGCGGTCCGTGGGTCCGGCGGTACGCCGGTACGGATCGCTGAATCCAGCCGGGCCCTGATCTCCCGGCTGATGGCGTTGTCCGTCGCCTGGTAACGAGTCGTCGGCAACACCCCGCACATCTGACCCGCCACGGCATGCACCATGCCGCACCGTTCCAGATGCGAGAGGTAGGTCTGGCGCAGCCCCAGCCGGGGCCCGCCGATCCAGTGGACGGCACGTACGGGAGCGCCACGCCTTCGCAGCAACTCCAACGCGCAGTCCAGTGTCGGATCTCCAGTCGGCCGTGGTGCCACCACGGCGATACGATCCCCGTCTGGGGCTATCCGTCCGGCCAGCGCCAGCTCCACTAGCTGCGCTCCGGCCAGACCAAGGTCGAGCGACTGCGGCTGTGCGGTGGTACCCGTGGTCGGGTCCAACGCCAGCAGCAGAAGCTCCTCCGGAATCGTTCTGCGGCTCCTGCCCATCCATGCCTCCCCGCGTGGATGAAAGACAGGGTGACCCCTCTCACATTCATCTGTCGAGGGTGCGTGACCGCTTCGTAAGGGAACCGGTAGGTATGTCGTTCTCGTCTACCGCATGAGTTGAGGTCCGCGCCCTGGACACTGGTACATGGTTCGGACAGCGGCACGGGGGGTCGTACGGGCACGGTGCCCGGGCGACGGCTCACGGTTCGGCAGACGCACGCGAGGCGTGCGGCGGCACATGGAGGAGGCATCGGTGGCGGGCGAGTCCCCCGACAGGTCGAAGCAGCGCGAGTCGTCGGCAGAACCGACGTCGGGGAGCGCGGTCCCGGTTCCCGAATCAGACGACCCCACCCCCGCCCGCCCGGACCCCCGCCTGGCGGTGGCCCGCGAGACCGCTGCCGCCGAGCGGGGCGGCGTGGACACCGCGACGAGGGTCCTGTCCCGGCAGGAGCTGGACGCGGTGAGGGCGAAGACGAAGAAGGCCGGGGCGGACGACGACGCCGAGGACACCGAGGCGGACGCCGCGGAGACCGAGGACGCCAAGGCGAACGCCGCAGTGCCCGAGGACGCCGAGGACACCGAGGCGGATGCCGAGGCGCAGGACGCTGATGCCGAGGCGCAGGACGCTGATGCCGAGGCGCAGGACGCTGATGCCGAGGGCACGGTGGACGCGGTCGAGGATGCCGAGGACGACAGCGCGAAGGGCGAGGCTGACGACGCCGAGGGCAAGGGCGACGATCGGCTGAGGGCGGCTGTGGCGGCTTGGGTGGCCTCCGAGGACACCGAGGACGCGAAGGCGACGCCGGACGCGGACGAGGACGCACCCGCGGCCGCCGACGCGAGCGGCGACGAGGGCGTCGAGGAGGACGACAGCTCGGACGAGCCCTCGGCGGCGTCCGACGCGGACGACGCACCCGAGGCCGCCGACGGCGAGGACGCCCCGCAGGGGCCACCCGCACCCGACGACGAGACCCGCACGGGCGGTGCGGGTGGGAACACGACGGCCGAAGGCGAAGCCGAGGCCTCCGGCGAGGACGCACCCGAGGCCGCCGACGGCGAGGACGCCCCGCAGGGGCCACCCGCACCCGACGACGAGACCCGCACGGGCGGTGCGGGTGGGGACACGAAGGCCGAAGGCGAAGCGGAGGACGCTGACGACGACGCGCCGGCCCCGGCATCCCCCGCCAAGGCCAAGGTCGTCGATCAGCCGACCGCCGTCTTCAAGGCCGTACGCCCCGCGGAGCCCCCCGCGGAGCCCCCCGCCGACCAGCCCACCACCATGCTGAAGGCCCCCAAGCCCGACGCCGAGACCCCCTCCGAGCGCACCAGCAAGTTCGTCGCACTCAAGCCCGACATCAAGCAGGACACCCCCAAGCCCCCGGTCCCGGCCCCCGGCCCCGCCCCCGACGTCACCGCCGCGGTCCCCCAGGTCGGCCCCGAGCGCACCACCCAGCAACCCCTGCCGCCCAGGCCCCCGCTGGACCTGCTGGCCGAGCTGACGAACACGCCGCCGCCCCCGGACACCCCCGTCCGCACGGCCATCCGGCGGGTCAAGATCTGGACCCCGCTGGTGCTGCTGCTGGCGATCGTCTTCGCGGTCGTACAGAGCATGCGCCCCCTCCCGACCCCCACCCTCGACCTCACCGCCGAGGACACCTACACCTTCGACGGCGCCAAGGTCGACATCCCGTGGCCCGCCGACGGCCAGGCCGCCCTCGACGTCGACGGCATCGGCACCTTCGGCTCCTCGGGCGACCAGAAGCCCGTGCCGATCGCCAGCGTGGCCAAGGTCATGACCGCGTACGTCATCCTGCGCGAGCACAAGCTCGACAGCGGCGCCGAGGGCCCGAAGATCGAGATCGACCAGGCCGCCGAGGACCAGTCCGACGCGGGCCAGGAGTCGACGGTCAACGTGACCAAGGGCGACAAGATCTCCCAGCGCGAGGCCCTGGAGAGCATCCTGATCGCATCCGCGAACAACGTCGCCCGTCTCCTCGCCCGTTGGGACGCCGGTTCCGAGAAGGCGTTCGTGGCGAAGATGAACGCCACCGCCGAGGACCTCGGCATGACGAACACCACGTACACCGACCCCTCGGGCCTGAACAACACCACCGTGAGCACGGCCGTGGACCAGGTGAAGCTGGCCAAGGCGGCGATGAAGGAGCCCGCCTTCCGCGAGGTCGCCGCGATGATGTCGTACGACGACTACAAGGGCCACAACCACGGCAACTGGAACCAGCTGGTCGGCCGCAACAACGTCGTCGGCATCAAGACCGGCACCACCACCTCCGCCCTCGGCAACCTGGTGTTCGCCGCGAAGAAGGAGATCGGCGGCGAGACCCGGACCGTCGTCGGCGCGGTGGTGCGCCAGCCGGACGCGGGCGGCGGCATCCTCGCCGCCGCTCTCGACTCCGGTGACAAGCTCATCCGCGCCGCGCAGGACGCGCTGGAGTCGGCGACGATCCTCAAGAAGGGTGACGTCGTCGGGTACGTCGACGACGGCCTCGGCGGCCGCACCCCGGTCGTCGCGACGAAGGACGTCAAGGCGGTCGGCTGGTCCGGTCTGAAGGTGAGGCTGACCTTCGCCGCCGGCGAGGTGCCGCACACCGCGAAGGCCGGCACCGAGGTGGGCACGCTCACCGTGGGTGACGGCAGCAGCGGTGCGGTCAAGATCCCGGTGGCCCTCCAGTCGGACCTGACCGAACCGGGCTTCACGGACAAGCTGACCCGCCTCGGCTGACCCTGGGAAGGGCGAAGCAGCACGGCACCGCAGCCCGCCGACAGGCCTCGTCGGCGGGCTGCGTGCTAGCGTCACGAAACGGGCAGGTCGTCGCTCACTCGGCGCGACCGGAGAACCTTCAGGTACTGGGCCGACCACACGCGGGAAAACGGGACGCGGCCAGAACAGCAGACGGGACAGCACGGGGAGTGCCTCAGACGTGGCCACTGCGGAGCCGACACGCGCCGACGACGCCGATCCGGGACGGGGAGCCGGCCCGCGAATACGCGTACCCGCGCCACGCCGGGGAAACGGCCCGAACCGCACGGAGGACGAGCCGCCGTCGCGTCTGAGCACCGCCGTCCACGCCCTGCGTGAGCGTCTTCTGCGTCACCCGGTGCTGTCGATCACGGCACTGGCCGGGCTTCTCCACGTCGTCTGGTTCTTCACGTTCGCGAGCAGCGGCGGCGACCTCGCCGCGCAGGACGCCTGGGCCGAGTTCGTCGGCCGGCATCCGGACTCGGCGTACAACCTGGCCTGGTACGGCGGGATGCACCCGGTGTCGTACAGCGTGGTGTCGCCGTATCTGATGTCGGTCCTCGGCGTCCGTACGACGATGATGATCGCTGGCACGATCTCCGCCGGTCTGCTGACGCTGGTCCTGATCCGCAGCCGCTCGGTGAAGAACCCGCTGTGGGCTTCGCTCGCCGGGGTCTTCGGGCTCGTGTGCAACGCCATATCGGGGCGGGTGACCTTCGGGCTGGGCACGATGTTCGCGCTGGGCGCGGTCGCCGTCGTGTTCTGCTGGCCGCACCGCTGGCGCTACAAGCGCTGGGCGAAGGCCCTGTGCGCCGCGCCGCTGGCCGCGCTGGCCACCATGGCGTCGCCGGTGGCGGGGCTGTTCGTGGGCTTCGTGGCGGTGGCGCTGTTCCTGCAGAAGCGGCGGCCGGGGGCCTGGGCGCTGGGGCTGGCGCCGACCGCGGTCGTGGCCTTGTCGGCCTGGCTGTTCCCCTTCTCCGGCACCCAGCCGATGGTGATCGGCTCGGTGCTGCTGCCGCTGCTGATCGCCGTCGTGACCTTCCTGCTGGTGCCCGAGGACTGGAAGACGATCCGGCTGGTGTCCGCGGTGTACGGCCTCTCGGTCGTCCTGGTCTGGGTGATCAGCTCACAGATCGGCTCCAACATCACCCGGCTCGCGATGCTCTTCGGCGGTACGGCCCTGGTGGCCGCGCTGCCCTTCACGGTGCCGCGCTCGCGCAAGTGGTACACGGGCGTGCTGGCGCTGCTCACCTTCGCCGGGTGGATCGGCTACAAGACGGTCGACGACATCATCCACGCCGCCCCGGAGGCGTCCTGGGCCCGCGACCTGGCGCCGCTGGTCAACGAGCTCCAGGAGGTCGGTGCCGAGAAGGGCCGCGTCGAGGTGGTCCCGGCCCGCTCCCACCGTGAGGCCGCCGCCCTCGCGCCGTACGTCAATCTGGCCCGCGGCTGGAACCGCCAGGCCGACATGAAGCGCAACCAGCTCTTCTACGACGGCACCCTCAACTCCGCGAACTACTACGAGTGGCTCAAGCGCTGGGCCGTGCACTTCGTGGTGCTGCCGAAGGACGAGCCGGACCCGTCGGCTGCGGAACGTGAGCGGGAGCTGGTGCAGCGCGGCATGCCGTACCTCAGGCAGGTGTGGGGTGACGCCAACTGGCAGCTGTTCGAGGTGACCCGCCCGGCGCCGCTCGCCGAGCCGAACGCCGTCGTCGAGCGGGCCGAGCAGGGCGAGATGACGATGCGGGTGAACAAGCCGGGGCACGTCCTCATCCGTATCCCGTACTCGCCCTGGCTGGGCCTCGTCGACGCCGACGGCAAGAAGCTGGACCCGCCGCAGGAGACGGAGGCGTCCAAGAACCGTCCGGACGGGCCGAAGTCCTACGCCAACCTCAACGGCTGCCTGATGGAGACGGAGGAGGACGCGCACGGCGACAAGTGGACGATGCTGATCGCTCCGCGGGCGGGCGAGTACCGGCTGGCGGCGCCGTACAACTTCTCGCGGGGGACGCCCTGCCCGGAGGAGTGGCGCTGAGACGTCCCGTCAGCGCAGCTGGTCCACGTACCTGTCGGTCCCCGGGATCGTCGGGACGAACGGTGCCACCAGTTCCACTCTCCCCCACCCCCCTGCGGCGGAGCCGCTGATGGACGCGGCCTCGACCGCCGTGTCCAGCCCCGTGAAGTAGTCCTCCCAGCACTCCCTCGGATCCCGCTCCACGAACCACAGCAGGGTGAGCCGGGTGTCCACGCCCTCGACCTGCTTGACGTACGACATGCGGTCGAGCGGGAGGGGGGTGGGCCGGAAGATCGTCACCATGGCCGTCGGGGAGCCCGCGAGGCGCTTCGGGAGGTGCCGGGTGCGCAGCCATTCCAGCAGGTCGGCACGGTGCTCGGGGGAGTGTGCGTCGATGACCTGGACCACCAGGCCCGCGTAGGGGTGGTCCAGGGCGTGGAAGTCGCGGGGGCCCGCCGCGCCGTCTCGGTACACGGTGGCCTCGTGGTCCTGGAACGCCGTGAAGACGTGGGTGCGGTCCTGGTAGACGCGGGCGTCGCGGTTGAGGCGGCGGTTGATGGCGACCGTCCAGCGCATGTGGTCGGCGTAGCGCCCGGCGGTGATCCAGTAGGTGGAGATGTAGCAGCCGGCGGTGACCGGCTGGGCTATCGCCGACTTCTCCGGATAGCGCAGGAGCTGGAGGTCGCGGGTGGCCACCCAGCGCCTCCCGGCGTACATCCAGGGCATCGCCATCGCGCCGGCGTAGTAGTGGTCGTCCTCGTACCAGCGGTTGTAGGCGTACTCGTGGCCCGGGTGCGGTTCGACCATGGTGATCAGGGCGTGGCCCGGGTGGATCCCGTACGGGCCGACGGCGGCCAGTTCGGCGTACGTCTCGCTGCGGGTGTCCTCGCTCATGCGGTTCCCCTTTCCTGCGGTCACCCATACTCTGACGGGCCGTCAGATATTGCGTCCAGAGTCGGGAGGCAGCGGAATGTCACTGCTCGCGGGCAAGACCGTCGTCGTGTCGGGGGTGGGCGCCGGGCTCGGTCACCAGGTCGCCGCCACGGTGGTGCGCGACGGGGGGAACGCGGTCCTCGGGGCGCGCACGGAGGCCAACCTCGCCAAGTGCGCGGCCGAGATCGATCCGGACGGGGCGCACACGGCGTACCTGGCGACGGACATCACGGACGAGGGGCAGTGCGAGGCGTTGGCGGCGCTGGCGCGCGAGCGGTTCGGGGGGATCGACGGGGTGGTCCATGTGGCCGCCTGGGACTCCTACTTCGGCGGTCTCGAGGACGCCGACTTCGCCACCTGGCAGTCGGTGATCGACGTGAACCTGCTGGGGTCGCTGCGGATGACGCGGGCCTGCCTGCCGGCCCTGAAGGAGGGCGGGGGCTCGGTCGTGTTCATCGGGACGCAGTCCTCGGTCGCCGCGCCCTCGCAGGTGCGGCAGGCGGCGTACGCGGCGTCGAAGGGGGCGCTGACGAGCGCGATGTACTCGCTGGCGCGGGAGCTGGGCCCGCACCGGATCCGGGTGAACACCGTGCTGCCGGGCTGGATGTGGGGGCCTCCGGTGCGGGCGTTCGTCCAGTTCACGGCGCGGACGGAGGGCGCACCCGAGGCAGACGTGCTGAAGCGGCTGACGGAACGGATGGCGCTGCCCGATCTCGCCACGGACGGGGACGTTGCGGACGCGGTGGTGTTCCTGACGTCGGACAGGGCACGTTCTCTGACGGGACAGTCGTTGCTGGTCAACGCCGGGGAGCTGATGCGATGAGTTCACATAGATGAACTCAGACCCTCATCTCGAACATTTTTACCTTCCCTTGACCCTACGCTCGCTTGTCGTGTTCACGCGACAGCGCCCAGGATGAGCGCCGGGCTGAACCCTGGGAGGGCGCACATGAACGGTCTCGACTGGGCCGTGCTCATCGGCTACTTCGGCGTGATGGTGGCGATCGGCGTCTGGTCGCACAAACGGGTGGACAACGTCAGCGACTTCTTCACCGCGGGCGGCAAGATGCCGTGGTGGCTGTCCGGCATCTCGCACCACATGTCCGGATACAGCGCGGTGATGTTCACCGGCTACGCGGGCATCGCCTACACCTACGGCGTCACGTCGTTCGTGACGTGGTCCTTCCCCATCGCGCTCGGCATCGCCATCGGGTCGAAGCTGTTCGCGCCGCGCATCAACCGGCTGCGCTCACGGCTGCACGTGGCCTCCCCGCTGGAGTACCTGAAGAACCGCTACGACCTGAAGACCCAGCAGGCGCTGGCCTGGTCCGGCATGCTGCTGAAGATCGTGGACGTGGGCGCCAAGTGGGCGGCCATCGCCACGCTGCTGTCCGTGTTCACCGGGGTCTCCCTCAACCAGGGCATCCTCATCACCGGCGGCATCACCGCCGTCTACTGCACCATCGGCGGGCTGTGGGCCGACGCGCTCACCGAACTCGGCCAGTTCGTCATCCAGTTGCTGGCCGGCGTCGCCATGTTCGTCGCGGTCATCATGAAGCTGAACGACAAGGGCATCGGCTTCCTCGACGCCTGGGACCGGCCGGAGCTCCAGGGCCACGGTGAGCCGCTGGTCGGCCCGTACGGGACGGTCTTCCTCCTCGCCTTCCTCTTCATCAAGCTCTTCGAGTACAACGGCGGCATGCTCAACCAGGCCCAGCGGTACATGGCCACCGCCACTCCGTACGAGGCCGAGCGCTCGGCGCGGCTGTCGGCGATCCTGTGGCTGGTCTGGCCGGTGGTCCTCTTCTTCCCCATGTGGATGTCGCCGCTGCTGGTCGAGTCGCAGAAGACGGACGGCTCCGACTCGTACGGCCTGATGACCGAACAGCTGCTGCCGCACGGCCTGTTGGGCCTCGTCATCGTCGGCTTCTTCTCGCACACCATGGCCATGTGCTCCTCCGACGCCAACGCCATCGCCGCCGTCTTCACCCGGGACTGCGCGCCGGTGATCTGGCGCCGGGCGCGGACCTGGAGCGAGGGGCAGGGGCTGCGGGTCGCGCGGATCACGACCGTCGTCTTCCTCGGCCTGTCCATGGCGGCGGCGACGCAGGTCAACTCCCCCACCTTCAAGGACATCATCACGGTCGTCATCAAGTGGGTCGCCGGTCTGATGGGCCCGATGGCGATCCCGATGATGCTGGGCCTGCTGCGGCCGTTCCGCCGCTCCGGCCCCACCGCCGCGCTCACCAGCTGGTCGATGGGCCTGCTCGCCTTCTGGCTGGTCAACTACCCGATCAGCTGGCAGATCGACGGCGGGGTACCGCTCCAGTACCAGGTCTCCATCCCGCTGGCGGTGTCGCTCGTCCTGTACATCCTCATCGGCTACGTGAAGCCGGAGGACACCCCGGAGCGGCTCGCGATCGTCGAGAAGATCAACACCGACGGGGACGGGGCCGCGGCGGCCGCGGTGCCGGCGCCGGCGGGGCCGGTGGAGGACGCGGTGGGGACGCGCGGGAGGGACTGAGCGCACGGGGCCGCCTGTCGACAACCGGCAGTCCTCGACTGTCAGTCGACGGCGGCCTCGGGAGTCAGCTTCTCCTTCCAGAGCTCCTTGTCGTCCTTGTCGTAGGCCGTCACCTCCAGCTCCCGGAACCGGAAACTGCTGTCGGGGAAACGCACCAGGTACCCGGTTCCGGACCTCGTCGCCACCGTGGGCCTGCCGTACGAAGCGCCGGTCTTCTTCGCCATGAAGTAGTAGACCTTCCCGGCCTTCGTACGGCAGAACGCGTACCGGTCCTTCACGTTCTCCCTGCTGTAGGCCGCGACGAGGCGGGCGCCCGGTGCCGTGCCCTTCGGCAGCATCGCGGCCAGCGCCTTCGGGCAGGGGCCGCTCGCGGAGACCGTCGGGGACGGGGTCGGGGAGCCCTTCGAGGAGCCGGCGCCCGTCAGGAACGACGTCACGGTCGACCAGTTGAGGATCAGCAGGACGACGAGGGTGACGGCGGTGGCCGCGATGAACAGGATGCAGCCGCATCCCGCCACGATCTCGCCGCTGGTCGGCTCCCTGGGCGTCGGACGCGGGTAGTCCGGCGTGGGCGTCGGACGCGGGGTGGTGCCGGTCAGCGGCCTCCCGCGGACCGTCGTCGTCGCCTCGGGTGTCCAGCCGGTGTGGCAGACGTCGCAGGTGAAGTACGCGACGACTCGGTGACCGCAGTTGGGGCACACCCATCCCAGCCCCGTCACGGGAGAGCGTGCTCCGACCAGGTCGATGCCGGTTCGGGGCGGCGTCTTCCTGGCCGGCGTCCTTCTCGGTTCCCCGCTCGTCGGGCTGGAGGCGGCCCTGGGGGCCGTCGCGGCCCGCCGGGGTGTCTCGCATACGTCGCACACCCGCGCCGTCGCGTCGTTGAAGGTGTCGCAGTCCGAGCACTGCCACGTCGGCCCGGTCATCATCGCTCCCCGGGGTCACGTGTCCGCGGCGGTCAGGCGGGCCATGACCGAGCGGAGCAGCACGCGGGTCGCCGGTGAGACGGGGGCGGTGAGCCAGTCCCGGTCGGCCTCCTCCCGCTCGGCGGCGGAGGGTTCGAGGTCCCACCAGGAGGCGGAGAGGTCCTGGACGCCGTACTGGTGGGCGAACCACTGCGCGAACTGCCAGGCCCGTTCCGCCCCGTCCGGGCCGACGACGATCTCCACCGCGACCTCGGGGGCGCTCTCCCCCGAGGGCCGGAACCGGAATGCGAGGCACAGACTCGACCCGTGCCCGGCGGACCGGCCGCGGACCGAGACACAGCGCTCGGGCGGGATGGCCAGCTGGGCGTCGGTGCCGCCGGCCGGGCCCCAGGTGAAGACCAGCCACCCCCGGTCGTGGTCGAGCCGGACGTCCGCGCCCTGCACCTGGAACCTCACAGGCTGTTCGCGATCGTCTCGATGATCTCGTCCATCTCGAACTCCTCCAGGCCCTCGCCCGCCCTGGACGGGAAGTGCAGGGTGAGGTCCCACTCCTCCCCGATGGCCTCCTTCCACGGCTCCTCCTCGGGCGCGAACAGCACGAGCCGCTTCGCCGACTGCTCCATCACCGCCGTCTGGCTGCGGGCGTACCCCCACTGCTCGAAGAGGTCGTCCATGCTGCTCGGGATGTCCCGCGGATACGTCTGTGCCGAGGCACCCACCGTGCCGAGCGGGTGCGCGGGCGCGTCCGTGAACATGACGATGACGTGGCGCCGCCGGTCGAGGCCGGTCTCCCAGGGGGAGTTGATCGCCAGGGCCAGCGCCTCCAGCCCCGACTCGGGGATGTCACCGCCGCCGGTGGCCTTGAGATTTCGTACGAACTTCTCGAACTCCGCGACCTGTTGGGGCAGCCGCAGGAAGTCCGTCTGCTCGATCGCGTCGGACGGATCGTCGCCGAAGTCCCGGAAGGCGATGACCTTCAGCCGCAGCTGGCTGATCTCCTTGCTCTTCCTCGCCATCACCTCGTCGAGCCGCTGATGGAACTGGAGCGAGCTGTTCTTCACGATGTCCAGCACGGGGTGCATGCTGCCCGTGGCGTCGATGCACATCACGATGTCGACGGCGTACTGGAGGTTCCCCTGGTACTTCTCGATCTCGGCGCTCATGTGCGTGCGTCCTCTCGGTCACGGGGTGGATCGGTTGCTGGACAGGCCGTCTCGGCGGTGACCGAGATTGATACGGACCCTGGACTCGGCGGGCCTGCCGTCGGCGGGGTCGGTCGGGGGCGATGGCGGCCGGTGTGCGGGGCGGTCGGGCGGGTTGAACTGGACGCGGCTTCCGCGCGGTCCGTCGGCGGCGGATGGTGCGGGGGCGGACACCACGGCCGGGATGGCCGGGCGTGGCTGCGGGCGGTCGTGGAGAGTGCAGGCCTCCGGGCCCTTGAGCGCCGCCAGGAAGTCGGCGACGGTGGGGCGGGCGCCGGGCTCGGCCGAGGTCATGGCCGCGATCAGGGTCTGGGTCGAGGTGCCGAGCCGTTCGTCGACGGTCAGGGGGTCGGCCGCGTTGACCGCGTCCGCCGGTGATCCGAAACGGCTGTCGTACCCGGGGAGGGAGCCGGTGAGGTAGACGTGGGTCATCAGGCCGAGCGCGAACACGTCCACGGCCGTCGTCAGATCCGCGCCCTCGACGGAGTCGTCGCCCTGCACATAGCGCCGCCACTCCGGCGCGCCGTACAGCGAGTCGCCGGCGATGTCCTCCCGGGCCGGTGGCTGACCGGAGAGGTAGGAGTCGTCGAAGTCGATGAGCTTGGCCGTGTGGTACGCGGCCCCTTCCCGCTTCTGGACCAGGACGTTGGCCGGCTTCAGGTCGCCGTGCACCACCTCGATGTCGTGCAGCAGCCGCAGGCTGGTCGCCAGGGTCCGCAGCAGCACCGCCCGCTGCTTCGGGCCGAGTGACTGCGGCTTCTCCAGGCCGGCGGTGTCGATGCGCTCGGTGACCTTGTAGTAGGTGCTGCCCGAGTGGAAGAAGTCCGTGGCGAGGACCAGATTGCCCGCGCCGCCGGCGTCGGGGCGCAGCCGCTCCATGATGCTCCGGTGCCGCTCCTCGAACTCACGGCAGGTCTCCAGCCGGATACGCCGGCTCGCCGCGCTGCCACCGCCGCCCTCACGCGGACGCTTGGGTTCGAGGAACCGCTTGAGGAAGTACTCCCTGCCGTCCTTCTCGGCGAAGGCCCACACGCATTTCCCGCCGTCGGCGTTGGTCGGGTCGCTCACGACCCGGTACCCGCCGATCACATCGCCCCGCTTCACTCCCGTACCCCCGGCATGAGCTGCTCGTATGTGTGTCGGTAGGACTCCCACGTCCTGTCCTGCCAGTCGCGCACCGCGTCGGGCCCGTCGGCCGTCGGAACGTCCCGGTACCCGCCGCGTACGACGCTGTCGTGGCGCCTGGCGAAGGCGCCGCGCAGGTGCGCGAAGTCGTCGAAGCCCAGCGCGACGAGACAGAGCGAGGCGTCGTCCGCCGTGACCGGCTGGATCGCCTGGCGTATCAGCTCGGCCCATTGGCCCGCGCTCCGGGCCTGCCCGAGCGTGTCGAGGAGCAGGCACTCGAACTGGGCGGGGGTGTGGACATAGCCGAAGAACCCGTCGGTCGCCGACAGCAGCACGCAGGGTCCGCGGAACTCGCCTTGCTGGGCGGAGAGTTCGAAGTGGCGGTCGGCGCAGATCACGTTCGTCATCGGCGGGTCCTGCCGGAGCTGGGCGAGCGTGTCGTCCTCATGGGTGTCGTCCCGGGTGAGGGCGTGCAGACCGCTGTCGGGAAGCAGGGCGTACGACCGCGAGTCACCGGCCCACAGGGCCTGCCAGCGGACGCCTTCGTCGCCGACCCGGTAGCGGACCGCGGCCATGGTGGTGGGCAGGAGCCGGCGCATCGACCCGGTGACCTTGCTCCGGGCCCCGTGGGGCGCGGCGTCCAGTACGGCCCGCAGGCAGTACTTCAACCGCTCGGGGGTGTCCGGCACTTCGCCGCCGACGACCCCCTGGAACCAGCACTCCGCCGCCAACCGCGCGCTCCGCGCCCCGACCCAGGCACCGGTGTGCGTCGCCCCGTCGGGCGCGTGCCATGCGGGGGCGGCGCCGGAGCCGCCCGAGCCGTCGAACACGGCGATCAGGCCGTTCCCGGTGGGCCGGTGATGGACCGCGAGCGGCTCGGCGTCCTCTCCGTGGCCGGGGCGGCGTTCCGTCCAGACGGTGAGCGCCTGGAGGCGGGTGTGGGTGGCGGACCAGGTGAGGTGGCCGGGGTGAGGGGAAGAGGACCGGGAGGCAAGGGAGTCCGGGGTGTGGGCGGGCTTCGGAGGGACGGTCATGGGCCGGTCACCTCCCGAGGCACCCCGCGCACGCGGCTGCGACCACGGGCGTCCGACAGGCCCCGTACCGCACGCAGTCCGCCGCGGGCGTCATACAGCCGGACGGACGGGGCGCCCGTGACACGCCGGAGCTCGGCGTTCAGCACGTCCTCCGCCGCCCGGAGCTGTGCGGTGCCGTACCCGAGCGCCAGCCGGTGCTCGGTGGTGTCCACCAGGAACGTCCCCCGGGGCACCAGCACCAGCACCCTTCCCGGTGGCGGCGTCCGCGGCGGACGGACCCGTGGCAGGGGCCGGGCCTCGATTACGGGGTCGTGCGTCAGCGCGTGCGTCACCATCACCTGTGCCTGCCCCTCCTCGGCGTCAACGGCCGCTCGTGCACCACGAGTTGACAGGTCATGGGTACCAGCGGGCGCTCGGGACCCCTCCCGAGGGCGTCGGCCGCCGAGCAGGCACAGGTCCGGTGTGGTCGAGGCCGCCGATGCCCCGCGGGAGCAGGTCGGCCTTCAGCAGAGCGCGCGGCGTACCGGCGGGGCGGACGCCTCGGGCGCCATGGCCGGTCCCGTCGCCCGGTTCACCCCCGCGGGTACCGCGCCAGCCACGCCGGTGCCGCGCCCGCCGGGCTGTGCAGGGCCGGGCCCTGGGTCATCTCCATGGCGAAGTCGTCGGCGAGTTCGAGGATGGTGGGGCGGCCCTCCAGCTCGGCCAGCCAGGCCGGGGGCAGGGCGGTCTCGCCGTGCAGGGCGCCGAGGAGGCCGCCGGTGAGGGAGGCCGCGGCGGCGGAGGGGCCGTCGTGGTTCACGGCGAGGCACAGCCCGTGCCGGACGTCCTCGCCGACCAGGGCGCAGTACACGGCGGCCGCGAGCAGCCCGTCCGCCGAGCCGTCGGCCGCGAGCTCCTCGACCCGGGCCGGGGTGGGCATGCCCTGCCGTACGGCACCCAGGGCGTGCTGCAACGCGTCCGACACGGGTTCGTGGCCGGGCCGCAGGGCGAGCAGCGCGAGCGAGCGCTGGACGGCACCGTCGAGGCTCTCCCCGCAGGCGAGACCATGCACGACGACGGCGTACGCGCCCGCCGACAGATAGGCGATCGGGTGCCCGTGGGTCTGCGTCGCGCACTCCACGGCGAGCTGCATGACGAGCTGCGGCTCCCAGCCGACGAGCAGCCCGAAGGGCGCGGAACGGGCGACGGCCTCCGGCCCGAGCTCGGCCGCGTTCTTGGGCGACTCCAACGTGCCCATGGTCTCGTCCCCGAGGCCGAGCAGGAGCGCCCGAGTGGGATCCCGGCGGGCGTACAGCCACTCCTCGCGGGCCAGCCACCCGTCGTCCTTACGGCGCTCGTCGGGCCCCCAGTCCCGCTGGGTGGCGGCCCACCGCAGATAGGCCCGGTGCAGGTCGGTCGGCGGATGCCAGGCCCCCGTATCCCGTCTGACCTGGGCTCTTATCAATCCGTCGACGGAGAAGAGGCTCAGCTGCGTGAGATGGGTCACGGCACCGCGCCGCCCGTACCCGAACCCCAGGTCGACGAGGCCCTCGGCGCCGTACTGCTCCTGGATCTCCTCCAGCCCGAGCCCGTCGACCGGCGCCCCGAGGGCGTCCCCGACGGCCGCGCCGAGCAGCGTGCCACGCACCCGGCTGCGGAAGTCCTGCTGCTCGGTACGGCCCCAGACGGCGCCGAGTGTCGCACTCATCCAGACCTCCCCGTGACAGCGTCCTCGCACGACCGTTCGTCACTGTAATCGACCGGAGACGGTCGGTTCAGGGGGCGGAACGGTATGCGAGGTGTGACCGAAGTGGACGCGAGTGGTCAGTTATCACCCGTACCAGGTGACATTGCAGACGTAGACGCATTCGTGTCGTGGCACGGCGAGAAAGCTGATCACGGAGTGGACGCATGGCGCGGCAAGCCGTCTTCGACCGCGTGCCCCGGCCGTCGGCCACCTTCGTCCGGCAGCTCCAGGACGGAAAGGTACTGGGGCTCCACGTCCACGACTCCAAGGGCAGAGCCGGCTCCCGGCTCGCGTTCACCGATGGCGTCTGGTCGGCGTTCGTCGTGGCGTCGCCGATGCGACAACGCCACGCGGGCTTTGACCATCTGACAATGCGTGACTGTCAACGACAAGTGCGGGCCCCGCACCAGGGCCATCGCCGGAACCCTGCTCGCCGCCCTGCTCCTCATCACCGCTTGCACGTCGACGGAGCCGGGACGGGCGACGGCTCCGCCCACCTCGAAGGCCCCCGCCACGTACGGGGATCTGCTGGCGGGAGCGGCCTGGTACGTGAGGCATATCAGCGTCGGTGGGCGGACGACCATCGCGCCGCCCCCTACCGCCGCATGGATCGAGTTCGGCGACGGCGACACGGCCGAGGGCAACTACGCATGCACTCCGTTCAAGGCGGCGGCGACCGTCACCGAGACGGCGGTCAGCGTGGGCGAGAAGACCGACGGGGCGCCCCCGGCCGAGCAGTGCCCGGCGGCGAATCTCGCCTTCGAGGGGAAACTGCGGAAGCTCTTCAGCGGGCCGCTCACCATCAGCCGGCCCGTCGACGACCTGACGATGAACCTGACGAACCAGCGGGGTGACTACGTCGCGCTGCAACTGCTGCGCCCCAAGGGGCTCTTCGGCTCCCGATGGGAACTGCAGTACCTGGCCGCTGACGACGGCGGCCAAGTACCGGTCATCGGCGGCACGGCGGTGTACTACGTCTTCCACCGGGATGGAAGGGTCACCGGCAACACCGGCTGCAACGACTTCACCGGCAGAGCCGTCTTCGACCGCAACCTCCTCACGATGTACCGGCCCGTACGGACCACCCACCGGACCTGCTCGCGAGAGCTCATGAACCAGGAGCACCGCCTGCTGACGTACGAGACGAACCCGCGCCGGATGCGGTACAGCGCCTTCACCAGTTCCTTTTCGGCCGAAGAGATCGGCCCGCCGCCGAAGAACCCCGGGTACCACTGGTCGGCGATCCCCGACAACTGAAGGCCTTCGCAGTTCATTCCGCGTAACGCGCCCGCACCGCCTCGCAGGCTCCGGTGACCGCCGCCAGGCGAGGGGCGAGGCGGGTGCGGTCCGTGTCCGGGCTGTCCAGGATGTCGGTGAGGACGGCGGCGACAGGCGCCAGCTCCTCCCAACCGGGCTCCAGGGTGAGCAAATCAGCCAGTCCTCGGTCGGCCTCGGCCCACTCGGCGAGGGCGCAGGCGATGAAGCACCGCCCCTGGGCGCGTTCGAGTTCCTCCAGCTCGTCGTCCTCGTGCACCGCGCCAGCCAACTCCCGCCAGATGGGTTCCGCGGCCCGCAGTCCCTCGGACCGGCTCACGGTCAAGGCCAGTTGGAGGGCACCGGCGAGCGGCTCCGCCTCGCGCAGCCGCTCGGAGATCCGCCGCGCCTGCGCCCAGTGTCCGCGGTGCCGGTGCATCTCGATGCGTAGATGGTCCAGGTCGGCGTCGGGCGCCCCGGCCCGTTCCGCATCCGTCAGACGGGCCGACGCCTCCTCCCAGCGGCCGCACAGCACCAGCACCTCGATGGCCGTGCCGCGTGCCCAGTCGGCCTCCGACCCCAGGGCGACGCACCGGTCCAGGTCGGCGAGGGCCTGCTCGCTCCGCCCGATCGCCAGACAGACTCGCGCCCGCAGACCGTAGGCCCACGCGTAGTCCGGGTCCAGGGCCACCGCGCGATCCAGATTCCGCAGGGCCTCCTCGTAGTTCTTCAGGGCCCGGTGGGTCGCCCCGAGGGATGCCCACGCGTAGTCGTAGTCCGGATCCTGTTCCAGTGCCCGGTGGAATGCGGCGAGCGCCTCGTCGTAACGGCCGGCGAGGAGGCACGCCCCGCCCAGCTCACCGGCGGCCCACCCCTGTGCCGTGTCCACCTCAGCGGCTCGCCGGAGGTCCTCGAACCTGCCCTCCTGGTCATCCAGTCCGTCTCTCACCCGAGCTCGCATCACCAACGCCCAGGCGTAGTCGGGGTCCAGTTCGATGGCTTCGCCGAGATCGGCCAGAGCCTCCTCGTGCCGGCCCAGCTCATGCTGGGTCCAGCCCCGGCTCGCGAGCGCGGAGCTGTAATCGGGCTTGAGGGCGATCGCTCGTCCGAGCTCGGTGACGGCCTCCTCGAACCTGCCGGTGAGCCGGTAGGCGTCCCCGCGTTCCGATGCCACCCAGGAGGAGTCGGGCGCGATGCGGACCGCGCGGTCGAAGTCCGCGAACGCCTCGTCCAGCTCTCCCCTCACCCGGCGCAGCCGGGCCCTGCGTACGAGCGGCCACACGTGGTCCTCGTCGAGACGCACCGCCTGGTCGAAGTCGGCGAGCGCCTTGTCGTACTGCCCGAGCTCCTGCCGGCACACCCCTCTGGCCGTCAGGAACGCGGGATCGGTCGGGTCGAGGGCGACAGCCCGGTCGAAGCCGGCGACGGCTTCCTCGAAACGGCCCGCCATCCGACAGGTCTGCGCCCGCTCGGCGATGATGAACTCGTCGTCGGGCGTCAGCTCGTCCGCGCGGTCGAGTGCGGCCAGCGCCGCCGGGAAGTCACCGACGGCCCGGTGGGCGAGACCGCGGCCGACGTACGCCGGGGTCAGCTCCGGATCGAGCTCGATCGCCCGGTCCGAATCGGCCAGGGACAGCTCGTACTTTCCCTCGTGGCGCAGTTCCCTCGCCCGGAACGTGTACGCGACCGCCCGCCCGCGAGGGTCCAGCCCGGGACGGGACAGGACCAGGTCCGCCACCTTGGTCATCGCGCTCGCGTCGTCCGCGAGCGCCTCGCGCAGCAGCCGGCCCCACTCGCGCAGGGCGGGGTCGTCCGTCGCGTCACCCGCCTCCGCCAGCATCAGCGCCCAGCGACGAGCGGCCACCTCGTCGGAGCCGCACACCCACACCAGATCCCGCAGTGCCCGGCCGAGCGCGGTCCGCGGGCGGGCGCACAACAAGTGGTACGTCTCCTCCAGTCGCAGCTCACGCCACGGCTCGTCCGCCCACTCCGCATAGGCGCTCAGGCCGCTCGCCGCCTCCGCGCGCCAGCGGCCGAAGACACCCGCGAGCCGTTCGTGACGCTCGGTCCACCCTCGTGGAGAGCGCCGCCGCTGCAACCGGAGCATCGGCTCACGCACCAGGTCGTGAAAGCGCAGCCGGTCCCCGCGGTCGTCCACGAAGGCGAGGCCCCGCAGCCAGCCGAAGAGCGGGTCGACATCCTCGTCCGGGCATTCCACGGCTGCCCGGAAGACATCCACGTCGAGGCGCCGGGGCAGCGCGCAGGCGAGGGCCACCGCCCTGCGTACGGGATCCTGCTCCCACTTCAGGAAGCGTTCGACGGCGGTGGCGCTGGGGTCACCTATGTCGTCCGGGTCGGTGGGCCGCTGCTCGGCCAGGGTCGAGACCAGCACGGGCAGTCCGCCGGTGAGGCGAAGCACCTCCTCGACGACCGGCTGGGCCACAACTCCCTTGTCCGCGAGCAGTCCGCGCGCCTCGGTCTCCGTGAACGGGCCGAGCGGTGCATCGGTCATGAAGTCGGCGAAGCCACCCCAGCGGGTGGTGTCGAAGGGGTGCTGGCCGGCGGTGACCACGACGACGGTGGCGGGCAGCGTGCCGTGGCGGTCCGTGGTCATCACCTCGTGCAACCAGCCGTCCAGGAACGGGCCGGTGCGTTCGTACGTGTCGAAGAACAGGACGATCCACGGCGCCGCCGATGCCGCGTCGGACAGTTCGGTGAGCAGCGCAGGTGTGAGCACGCGCTCCGGTGACAACACCAGCTGCACGTCTTCCTGGTTCCGGAAGCGGGAACTGAGTCCTGCCCGCAAACGGTCGGCGCTCTGCGCGAGTTGGGCCGCGTCCAGCGCCCCGGCGAAGGCGCCGACCCCCGGCACCATGCCCAGCCCCACCAGCCCGGCCCGCATCACCGCCGTACTGCCGGCCGACGGGGCCTGCGGCTCCGGCTCCAGCGTGGCGACAGCCGCCTCCGCCTCATGCCGTCGTTCCCGATGGGCGGCGAGCAACCGCTCGAGTTCCTTGAACCTGTGTCCCTGCCCCGCGAATTGACGACAGATCGCCGTCATCGCCTCCGGCACGCTGCCGACGCTCTCGTCGACGTACGCGGTGAGCGCACCTTTCTCACGGGCGAGTTGCTCCATCTCCCGCAACAGAAAGGTCTTCCCGACACCCGCGTTTCCGTGCACATGGAACAGAAACCGATGCCGCTCGTCCTGCGGCGGGACATCGAAGTTCGCCCGAAACGCGGCCCGCTCGGCGCTCCGCCCCACGAACCCGGCACGTCTGCGCCGCCGGATCAGCTCCTGCATCGACGGCCGCGCCTGCGCCATCCCGCGTCCCCTCTCCTCGGCCGACCGGCTCCCGTCATTCTGGCTCAATGGGTTCCCGCCCCCCGGCCCAGTACGGAAAATGATCTGCATGACCACACCCCCACGCACCGCACTCCACCTGGCCGCGACCCTCCTCACCGCCACCGCGGCCCTCTACATATCCCTCGTGGCCTTCGGCAACATCACCGACTTCGGTACGAACCAGCAGTTCGTGCAGCACGTCCTGGCGATGGATACGACCTTCAAGGACGACGACCTGATGTGGAGAGCCGTCACGAGCAAGGGACTTCAGAACGCCGCCTACGTCGCGATCATCGTCTGGGAGACCGTCGCCGCGCTCGTGCTGATATACGGGACGTGGCTGTGGGCCCGGCGGGACGACGCCCGTGCCCGTCGGTTCTCCACCTACGGTCTGCTGATGCTGATGCTGCTGTTCGGTGCCGGGTTCATCGCGATCGGCGGGGAGTGGTTCGCCATGTGGCAGTCCGGGGACTGGAACGGGCTCGATGCGGCGACGCGGGTGTTCCTGTTCAGCGGTGTCGTGCTGCTCGTCAACCACCTGCCGGTCAGGCAGCCGGTGCGGGAGACCACCGACGCCTGACGGGGGTCAGTGGCGCAGTGCCCACTTCTGGACCGCCTCCAGCGGGCCCGTCGAGAAGCGCCGCAGCCACAGGGTCGAACCTGTCATCAGGACCGCGCAGACCGTGATCCACAGGCCCACGACCCACCAGGGCCCCGTGTCGCCGAGCCGTTCGGCCAGGCCCAGGCCGATGCCGTACGAGACGAGGACGCACAGCGCGTTCTGGAGGACGTAGCCGGACAGGGCGGTGCGGCCGACGGAGGTCAGGCCCGTCATGAGCGGGCCCGGCTTCCGTACCCGGTCCACCAGGGCGCCGATCAGGCCGATGTATCCGAGGGCCAGCAGCGGGGCGGCACCGTAGCGGGCCAGGAGGAAGAAGTCCGGGCCGGCCAGGGTCGCCGCCGCGTTGAGGGGCAGGCCGAGGCCCAGGCCCCAGGCCAGGAGACGGGAACGCAGTCGGCGGCCCGTCTCGTCCGCGCCGAAGGCCCCGGCACGGAACAGACGGACGCCCAGCAGGAAGAGAAAGAGCAGGAGGAAGAAGGTCAGGACCGGCTCCATGCGGAGCGCCGGCGCGTTCTCCAGGCGGAAGTTGATCTGGTCCAGGTAGCCGCCGTGCGCGTACAGGTCGACGACCTCCCCGGAGACACCGCCGCCGTCATCGCCGTCGGCCGTCGCCAGCGCCGCCGTCAGCAGGGCCATGAACGTGAGATGGAGGCCCGCCGCCCACCACATCACCCGCCGCTGCGCCCGCTCCGAGCGGGTCAGCAGCCAGGCGACGAGGAGGGCGGTGACGGCGTACCCCATGAGTACGTCCCACGCGAAGACCAGCACGAAATGCACCGTTCCCTCGGCGAACAGGAACAGCGCCCGCCACCGGTAGCGCCCCGGCCACGGCTGCCCCCGCCGCGCCGCCGAGGCGTACTGGATGGCGAGGCCGACGCCGAACAGGATCGTCAGCAGCGACAGGAACTTGCCGTTCGCCAGCACGCTGAAGACGGCTTCGACGGCTCCCGTGTCCGTCCCGGCCTCCAGGGCTCCCCACTCCGCGCCCGGCCCGGTGAAGATCCATACGTTGGTCATGAGCGTGCCCAGGATGGCGGCACCGCGCAGTACGTCGAGGAGGGGGAGCCGCCGTCCGGTGGGTGGGGTCTCC
>CBFGZZ010000013.1:0-50897 GCA_965653385.1 uncultured Streptomyces sp.
CCGGATCGCCCGCGAGTTGCACGACATCGTCAGCCACAACGTCAGTCTCATGGTCGTCCAGGCCAGTGCCGCCCGTGAGGTGCTCGGCACGATGCCGGACGAGGCCGCGGCGGCGCTGCGGGCGGTGGAGGACGCGGGGCGGGGCGCGATGACGGACCTGCGGCATCTGCTGGGGCTGTTGGCACCGTCGCCGAGCGGTGCGGACGACGACGTGGACGAGGGTCCGCGCAACGACACCGACAGCGCCGTCGACCTCACCCCGCAGCCCGGTCTGGACCGGCTGGGCCAACTCGTCGACCGTGTCTCGTTCGCGGGCCTGCCCGTCGAGGTCCGCATCTCCGGCGAACCCCGCCCGCTCCCGCAGGGAATCGCCGTCACGGCGTACCGCATCGTCCAGGAGGCGCTCACGAACGCCCTCAGACACGGCGACGGCGGCACGGCCGAGGTCACCGTGCGCTACGCCGACCACGCGCTGCGCGTGGAGGTCCTCAGCACCGGCCCGAGCGTGCTGACCGGGGACGCCCCGCCGCCCATGGCACGGCAGGGGACGGGGCGCGGGCTGCTGGGACTGCGGGAGCGGGTCGCGGTGTACGGCGGCGATCTGGACGCCCGTCGGCGCCTCGGCGGCGGGTACCGGGTCCGGGCGCGCATCCCGATGGACCGCCCGTGACGGCGCCCCGGGTGCTGGTCGTCGACGACCAGACGCTGATCCGGACCGGCTTCCGGCTGATCCTCACCTCGCGCGGCATCGAGGTGGTGGGGGAGGCTGCGGACGGCGCGCAGGCGGTGTCGCTGGCGCGCGAGCTGACGCCGGACGTGGTGCTGATGGACATCCGGATGCCGACGATGGACGGCCTGGAGGCGACCCGCCGCATCCTCCGGCAGTCCCCCGACTGCCGGGTGTTGATGCTCACCACCTTCGACCTGGACCAGTACGTCTACACGGCCCTGTCGATCGGAGCGAGCGGCTTCCTGCTCAAGGACGTCACCCCGGAACACCTGGCGGCCTCGGTACGCCTGGTCACCACCGGCGACGCGCTCCTCGCCCCGTCCATCACCCGCCGCCTGGTGGAACGCTTCGCGTCCGCCGCTCCCGCACCTGCGCCACCCGCTTCCCTGTCCGCGCTCACCCCACGGGAGCTGGAGGTACTGACCCTGCTGGGCCGGGGCCTGTCCAACACGGAGCTGGCCGAGCACCTCACTCTCAGCGAGGCCACGGTGAAGTCCCATGTGGCTCGCATCTTCTCGAAGCTGGCCCTGCGCGACCGGGCGCAGGCGGTGGTGCTGGCGTACGAGACGGGCCTGGTGAGACCTGGGCCGAACCCGGCTTCCTAGGATTTTTAGGCAATAGACTAGTGCTCACAGGAACGGAGTGCTCACAGGAACGGAGGTCACCCCATGCCCAGAGCAGGTCTCACCGCCGACCGCATCACGTCGGCCGCCGCGGACCTGGCCGATGAGGTCGGCCTCGAGAAGGTCAGTCTGTCGGCTCTGGCCCGGCAGTTCGGCGTGAAGGACGCGAGCCTGTACTCGCATGTCAGGAACCTTCAGGATCTCAGGACGCGGATGGCGTTGCTCGCCGGCGGGGAGATGATCGACCGGATCGCCATGGCGGTCGCGGGACGGGCGGGCAAGGACGCGCTGAAGGCATTCGCCGACGCCTACCGGGAGTACGCCCTCCAGCACCCGGGCCGCTACGCGGCGACCCAGCTCCGGATCGACCAGTCCCTCGTCGCCGACTCCCCCGCCATGCGCCGTACCGCCGAGATCACGTACGGCATGCTCCGCGCCTACGGCCTGGACGAACCCGATCTCACCGACGCCGTCCGGCTGTTGCGCAGTACCTTCCACGGCTACTGCGCACTGGAGTCGACGGGCGCCTTCGGTGCTCCCCGTGCCGTACAGGAGTCCTGGGAGCGCGCCGTCGACGCCCTGCACGTGGCGCTCGTGAACTGGCCGCGCGGCGGGCAGGGCCCGGCAGCCGCCCCAGGTGCCACGCTGACCACTTAGACTGGAAGCTTCGCGGAGGTCGCACTTCGCCACGGGGGAGGGAGCCGGTCATGTCCCAACAGCAGCTCGGACGCGGCCCCTTGAGGTCCCGACAGGCCGGCCCCACGTCTCCCGCACCCGACGAGGAACCCGCGAACGGCTCGCCTCCCGCCCGCTTCGTCGGCTGGCTCGGCGGACTGGGCGCCGCGGCCGCCGGGTACGGCGTGTTCCAGTTCCTGTTCAGTGTGCTGCCCGACTCGATCGACGGGGCGGCGGCCCGGTATCTGATCTCCGGCGTCAGCGGGCTCGGCACCTTCGTCGCGGCGTGGCTGGCGGCCGCGCTGCTGCGGGCGCGGACCTCGCCGTCCGCTGGGCACGTACAGGCCCCCGCCATGGGGCCGGCCGCGATGGCGCCGGGCGCGCCCGGCCCGCTCCCGCGGGTGTTCGCCTCCGCCTACGACGCCCTTGTCGACCAGGTCTCCGTCGTGGAGGACCCGGAGCGCGGGCGGCTCACGGGCTGGCCGCACTCCCTCGGCGAGAACACGCCCTCCCGGCCCACCCCCGTCGGCACCGCGTACGGCCTGCACATCATGCTCGACCTGGGCGTGCCCGACGGCCGGCTGAGCACCGGCGACCTGGTGGACACGCTGTGGCGGCTGCGGCTCCCGGGCGGCGGCTGGTCGGCGCGCTCGCAGGGGTCCGAGGCCCGGCCGGAGGTCACCGCGCTGGTAGTGGGCGCGCTGGCCCGGGCGGGCACGTCGGCGGAGCGGCTGGCGGCGGAGGTGGACCGGTGCACGAGCGGCTTCACCCGGCAACTCGACCGCGCCGGGCTGGAGTCGACGCATGTCGTGACGACCGTGCTGCGCGGGCTGCTGCGCGGCGCGCCCCGCTCCGAGCTCCTGCCGGCGTTGCGCGAGGCCCTCGCGGACGGTGCGATCAGCGACCCGCGCCGCGAGCATCTGCGCTGCTGGGGCTACCGGCTGCAGCCGCCGTACGGCAGGCCGTCCCCGCTGCACACCGCGCAGGCCGTCGTCGCCCTCGACCGGGCCGCCCGGGTCCTGGGCGAGGACTCCGACGCACGGGCCGCCCGGGCGCGGACCGCCCGCGAGGACGGTGTCCGCTGGCTGCTGTCCTGCCCGGACGCGCCGCACGACACCTGCCCCGATTTGGAGAACCTGCACGAGGAGGTGCGCCGGCCACGCACGGACGACCCCTCGCGCCACGAGGTGCTGAACGTACGGCACTTCACCGCCTCCTGGCTGGCCCGCGCCCTTCTCTCCCCGGGCGCCCTGGAGATCGCCCGCGCGGACGGGCTGGAGGACGAGTGGCGGGTCCGGCTGGAGGGGGCCGTCGCCGCGGTGTGGGCGGGGCAGACGGACGGCATCTGGTCCTGGGGACTGGGCGACAGCACCGAGCTGCGGCGGCCGATGTGGATGACCTATCAAGGTCTTTCGGCGCTGCGCGGGCATGCCGTATGGATGTATCAGCCGGGTGGTTGAACCCGGTGGTGACGGGCGGGCGTTGGAGGGTGGGTGCATGGGCGGTCGGCACGTCCTGGCGGCGCGGCGGCTGCTGGCGGGGGCGCTGGACGGTGAACTGCCCGAGCACGCACTCGCGGCCGAGGCCCGCCGCGTCGTCTGCGAACTCGGCGCCCCCGACCGTCTGTTGGAGCTGATCGACGACCTCTCCTCCGGCGAGGGCGACCCGGAGGCCTGCGCACGGCTGTCGTACCGCCATGTCCTGGGCTTCGACAAGCTGCTGCTGATCGACGGCGGACCGCGCCGGATGCTGCGCGCCCATGTGTGGCACCCGGGCGCGGGCACGATCGGCGAGGAGGACATCCACAACCACCGTTCCCCGCTGGCGTCCTACGTCGCGCGGGGGCGGCTGGCCATGGAGTTGTACGAGGTCGACGACCGGGTGGGCGGACTCGCGGCGGCCCGTTACGAGGAGTCGCTGGCGGAGCGGTCGGCGGACTGGACGCTGAGGCCGGCCGGTCCTGCTCGGCTGCGGCTGACGCACCTGGGGCAGTACGCGGCGGGCAGTTCGTACGCGCTGCCCGCGCACACCCTGCATCGGGCGTGGTGCGACACGGACGAGCCGACCGTGACGCTGTTCCTGGAGACGGGTGCCGAACGGCGGCGGCACACCGATGTGTTCACAGCGGCGGGTCCGCATCCGGGCGCGGTGGCGAAGGTGCCGCTGGCGGTGCCGGACTATCTGAACGCGCTGCGGGAACTGGCGGAGCGGCTCAGGGCCTGGTGAACGCCTGCCGCACGATGTCGAGGTTGTACTCGTCGATGTCGACCGTCGTCAGCTCGGTACGGGCGAGCCAGGCGGCGTCCTGGTCGGGCTCGGGCAGGGTGATCGCCGCGGTCAAGGGCCTGACCAGGAAGTTCTCCTGCCAGTTCTTGATCTCGTGCCCTCGGTAGTCGCTGAGGAAGGACGACTCGCCGACCTTGCGGACGATCTCGCCGAGCAGTCCGGTCTCTTCCTTCAGCTCTCGCAGGGCGCCGTCCCCTGGACTCTCCCCCGGCTCCAGCTTTCCGCAGGGGACACCCCACACCCGGGGCAGGAACCGTTCTCTCTCACTGCGGCGCACCAGGAGCACGCGCTGTTCGTCGTCCATCACGACGGCGGCCGCCAGTCGCCTGTCGCCGGGGATGTCCATGGTCATGGTTCCTCGGTCCCTCGCCGGTGATGAGTCCAAAGGGTCTGATACCCGGGAAACAGTCAACGGTAACAGGAACCGGCCGTGCGTCGCTGTGAGTCGGGTCGCCTCCTGACGGCTGAGCGCGTCCACGGCGTCGTAGGACGGAACGGCGGGTTGATGCCGACGGCTGCCGGCTGCCGGCTGCCGGTCGAACTCCCTCATCTCGGCCGGGCCTTCGCTGCAGCCGTCCTCCGCGTCGACGGACCGGGGTCCTGGGGTGTCGGGCCGGGGATGCCTGCGCGGGTTCGGTGGGGGCGGGCGTTTTTGCGCAGTTCCCCGCGCCCCTGATGCCTGCGGCGGCCCGTTGCCGTTCGGTGGGGGTTCGCGTAGCGCGGTTCGGTGCGTTGTGGGTCGGGGCCGCGCCGGGGGGTGTCCGTCCTCGGTCCGGCGGCTCGGTGGGCTGTGGGGTGCGCGGTGTCGGACGCCGGCCGCTGCGGGCGGACACCCCCCGACACGTCCCCTTCCCGCCGTGCGCGACTGCGGGTGTGTGGGGGTACGCCGCCCTCGCGGGGTTGAAGGAAGCTCCGTCATGCCGAAACGCCAGGCGCCCATCGTTTCGGTTCGGCCGAAGTGATCCGGACCACATTCTTGAATCTTCAGCAACCTGATCTGTACTCGGCGGCGACCGCAGGGCATGACTTCCGCACGACTCTCGCCGCCCGGCCATCGCCGGTCCCACGCGGCCCGCAAGCCCCTCATCGCGGGCCTCGCCGCCACCGCCGCCCTGGTCGGAGCCTGGTACGCCACCGCGGGCGCCGCCTCGAGCACTGCCCCCGAGCTGACGCCCACGACCACCTCGGTGAGCCTGTCGGCCAAGTTCCCGTACCTGTCGGCCGGCTACAACAACACCCGTGAGTGGACGCGCACGGCGACCGCGGTGGCCCCGAACGGCACCCTGCGCGTCGCCTGGCCCGCGGCGGACGGCGTTCATGTCACGCCGCTGACCGCGGCCGGCAGGCGTTCGGGCGCGGACACGGTCGTCAAGGGCACCAAGGAGGTCGGCGGGCTCGTCGCGCACAACGACGGCTTCGCCCTGCTCACCCGGGTCGCCGACACCAACAAGTGGAAGGAGACGGCCGCCGCGATCGTGCGCTACACCAACGGCAAGCAGACCTTCCGCACCAAGCTGACCGGCACCGCCTCCCACGACACGTCCCCGACCCTTGACGGTCAGCTCACCTGGAACGGCACCAAGTACGGCGCCTACTTCGTCGTGCACGGCGCGGGCGGCTTCGCCGACGGGCACTTCGGCGACAAGCTGTCGTACGTCAGTGCCAAGGGCGCCAAGCTCAGCGGCGGCTGGAGCTGGGGGTGCAGCCACAACGAGGGCATCGCCCTGCACCCTGAGAAGACCGGTGCCTTCACCTCCCTCTGTTTCGACGACTGGCGTTCGGGCCTGTTCGTGTCGACGGGGATCGGCGCGCCCGACGTCGCCCCGGTCGTCCAGCGCGAGCAGTGCTGGGCGGGCTACTGCGGCGGCACCTATCCCGGCCGGACCGGCGACCTCGTGAAGTCCTCCACCGGCCGCTACGCCACCGCCTTCGCCTCACGCGGCGCCGCCGCCGCCAAGAAGAACCCCGCCGACTCGTCCGGCCGCGGCTGGACGGTCACCCCGAAGACCAGCACCCACCAGGTGGCGGTCGCCTTCCTCAAGAACCGCAACTCCGGCCCCGGCAAGGCGATCCGACTCTCCGACACCTTGGGCACGGAGCATGTCAACGTTCGCCTCGCCCCGTACGGCAAGGACCGCCTCCTGCTGTCCTGGGAGTCGCTGAAGAACGCCAAGTGCAAGGCCGGCACCTGCACCGGCACGTTCGCGGGCACGAACTTCCGGCTCATCGACTGGAACGGCAGGTTCAAGAGCGCCACGAAGGTCGTCAACAGCCGTATCACGGGCGACATCGCGGTCCAGAAGGACGGCACCTTGGCGTGGGCGTCCGTGCCCGTGAAGCCGTCGTACGCGACGCCGCTCACCGGCGCGTCGCCGACCACGAAGACCCTTCAGATCGCTCGCCTCAAGCCCTGAGGTCGCCGAGGTCCGGAAGGTCGTAGTCTTGCGGCGATCATCATCGCGGCGCGAACACGGTCAGAACACACGGGGGCTCTCATGGCCATTCACCGACCAGGGCAGCCGGAGGACCTTCCGCCGGGCGAGGTGCTGTGGGCGCGGTGGGCGCTGCTCGCCGCCGTCGAGACGACCACCGAGCGGGAAAAGATCCCCACCGTGCACCGGACCGGCCACTGGATCGACGAGGCGGGCCTGCACTGGGACGACGCCGGCTGCACCTGGTGGGTCATGTCCAGGATGGGCGAGGGCCGTTTCGTGCTGTACGGCGAGGACGAGTCGAGCGGCGTGAAGTGGCACGAACCGCAGATCGACATGCTGGCGGGCGGCCCCGACTGGCTGCCCTACGAGGATCTGCGGGACCGGCTGGAAGGGAACGAACTGGGCTGCGTCTACTGGTACGAGAACGGGGCGTGGAGCCGGGCGCCCTACCCCGACAGCCTCGACGACGACGGCCTGGACTGCGGTATGAGCGACTTCGTCGACCGCGGCGACCTGCTGCGGCAGCTGGCGCTCTACCTCGACGACACGGCCGACGGCTCGGGCAGGGCAGGCCTCCTGGCCGACGCCGAGGCGCACCGGCTGGACGCCCGGCTGCTGCTGGAGCGCCTGCGCTCCCATGCCGACGGTGACCCGCTGGACCCGCCCGCCGTCGCCGGAGCACTGGACCGGGCGGGCATCACGGCCCAGGAGGTCAGGCGCTAGCCGCCTCGACCCGCACGCCGTCGTCCGCGAACCGCACGCGGACGGCACGCCCGTCCTGCCAGCGGACGTGGATCTCGCCGTCGTCCACGCCCACGGTCACCAGCTCGTCGAGCGGCGCGGGTTCCGGTTCCGCCGTGAGGCGGGCGAGGGCGACGAAGAGGGTGGGTGCGGCGTCGGTGGCGCCGGTGAGGTCGTCGTCGAGTCCGGCGACCGGGCGGAGTTCGGCGTGGATCCCGTCCCGTGCGGCCCACCCCGTGATCCGGACCGACGTTCCGGCCGCCACGCCCGCCACCAGATGGGCCCGCACCTCCACGGCCCCCTGCGCGAGGAGCACGCTCGTCACCCGTGTCCCGTCCCCGACCGAGTGCCGGGAGGCCACCCAGCCGTCGCCGACGCCCAGCGGCACGATGTCCGTACGGCTCGGCTCGCCGCCGACGATCACGCTGTTGTCGTACGTCGGGGCGGGCGCGGTCACCGTCGAGTAGGCCAGGCGCGTGTAGTACGGGTCGTAGCGGACGTCCTCGCTGCCGTGGTTGTGGAGGCGGACCAGGCCGTCCGCGCCGGTGGACTGGAGGAGCCAGTTGGGGGCGGCGATGGCGGTGAGCGCATCCGTGCGCTCGGCGGGGGCGGGTTCCTCCACCGCCGTCCACACCGCGTGGTCAGCGGGGAGGAGCAGACCGAGGAAGCCCTTGCTCGCCCAGTACGGGGACGCCGGGCCCGAATAGCCTTGCAGGACCGCCTCGTCGGGGCCGTGCCAGCCGAGGGTCAGCAGGCCGTTCGCGTCCACCGCGCCGCGCTCCAGGAAGTACTTCAGGGCGCCCGAGGACAGCCTCCGGGTCTCTCCCGGCGTGAGCGGTGTACGGCCGGTGAGGGCTCCGAGCCACAAGGGTGCCGTGGTCGCGAAACGGTAGGTCAGGGAGCGGCCCTGGTGCATGGGGGCGCCGTCGCCGCCGAAGAGCCGGGCGTAGTCCTCCAGGTGGCGGGAGAGCCGGCCGCCGTACAGGTCCAGCAGCCGTTCGTCCTGTGCCAGCCAGGCGTGCAGCACCGGGTAGAGGTGCATGGCCCAGCCGTTGTAGTAGTCGAACTTCCGGCCGTCGCCGTCCGTGTACCAGCCGCCGCCGACGTACCAGTCCTCGATGCGTTCGAGACCCCGGTCGATCGCCTTGCGGGACTCCTCCGCCTCGTACCCGATCTCCTGGAGGAAGCCGCCGACCGTGACGGGGAACAGCTCCCAGTTGCAGGGCCAGGCCTGCGCCGTCAGCCCGTCCCCGAGCCAGGCCGCCGCCCGCTGCCGCACCCCGTCGTCCAGCCGGTCCCACAGCAGCGGCCGGGTCAGCCGCAGGGCGAGCGCGATCGACGCGGCTTCGACCAGCGGCTGGCTGCGGTCCTCGATGCGGGGCCAGACGCCCGAGACGCCGGCCGCGAGACCGTCGGCATAGCGCTGCAACGCCGTCTCGTCGCGGCGGAACGCAGCGAGGAGCAGCGTTCGGGCGTAGCCCTCCAGGCCGTCGGAGAGGCGGCCCGACCAGCTCTGGCGCTCGCCGGGGAAGTGGTAGAGGGCGCGGTCCTCGGTGGCGTACGGCTCCACGGCGGCGAGCAGGGCGTCGGCGGCCGCCTCCCAGTGGGCGCGGGTGTAGCCGGTGCGCGGGCTCAGGGTGCGGTCTTCGGGAGGCAGGTGCATCGGTTCTCTTTCTCGCCGGCTCGGTACAGACCTGGGGCGTCCCGGTTCCGGTCGGAACGCCCCAGGGGTTCATCCCACCCGCACCAGGCCCTCCGACACCAGATGCCGGGCGACGAGTTCGTCGCGGACGAGCTCCGCGTACGCCGTGGCGCCCCGCACGGAGGTGTGGGTGTTGTCGCGCTTCTCGTTGTAGAGGTACAGCGCCTTGGATGCCTCCACGCCCAGGGACTCCACCAGCGCCTTGGTTTTCGCCGTGAGGTCGATCAGGGGGACGTCGTGGGCGGCGGCCACCGAGCGGATGACGGCCGGGTGGTCCACGCCGAGGCCGTTCACCAGCAGGGCGGTGCCGTTGTCGAGCGTGCCGTCGGCGTTGAACCAGCGGCGCACGATCGGGGTGACGAGGACGGGCTCGCCGCGCTTCTCGCGGACACCGGCGACCAGTGCCTCCAGGTTGGCCCGGTAGGTCGCCTCGTCGGTGGTCTTGTCGTTGTGGGCGAGCTGGATCAGGACCAGGTCGCCGGGGCGGATCTGCGGCTGGACGGTGGCCCAGAGGCGGGAGTCCGCGAGGTAGGTGACCGTGCTTTCGCCGGAGTCGGCGTAGTTGGCGACGGACAGGCCCTTGCGGAGGTACTGCGGGAGCTGCTGGCCCCAACCGGTGTACGGGTCGCCGGGCTGGTCGCAGACCGTGGAGTCGCCGACGAGGAAGATCTGGCGGGCGTGCCGGGCCGGGGTGACCTTGATGTCGGCGAGCGCGGGGGCCGCGCCGCCCAGCCTGAGGTCGAGCCCGGCGGTTCCGTCCGGACCGGTGGGCTCGCCCTCGGGGGTGCGGACGTTCACGGTGAAGCTGCGGGCGACGCGCTCGCCGGCCGGAGCGGGCGTCTCGGGGAGCAGGGCGCGGCGGGTCTCACCGGTGACGCTGGTGCTGGACGCGGCCCCGCCGCCGAGGAGGACCCTCACGTCGTACGTGCCGGGCGGGACGTCGAAGTGGCAGGCGGTGGCGGTGCAGTTGGCGAGGCCGAGCGGGCGCCGGCCGTCGTACGACCCGTGTGCCTGCGCCTGGGCCGGTACGGCCGCCAGGCCGGTGCTCAGCGTCAGCGCCGCCAGGACGGCGAGGTTGAAACGTCTCATGCGTCGACTCCTCCACAGGACGACAAGGCCTGGCGCTGGACCGTACCCGTTTCTGCAAGCGCTTTCTAGACCTCGGCCCGATTTCACAAGACTGCCAACTTCTCCGCTACGAAAGCCCTTTCGCGAAATCGATTCAACTGTCACCCTCGCTCTCACCCGCACCACCCCCACACCGCTCGAAGGCACCTCTCGAACACCTCTCGAAGGAGGCACCCCCCATGTCCGGATCCACCGACAGACCGGTCCGACGCCGTACCTTCGTGCTCGGCACCGCCGCCGCGGCGGGCACGGCCGCGCTGAGCGGCACCGCGGCCGCCGCGGCCTTCGGCTGGAGCGACGACGGCTCGAACTACGTCGTCGACACCGGCGCCAACCTCGTCTTCAAGGTCAGCAAGTCCAACGGCGACCTGACCTCGCTGGTCTACCGGGGCACGGAGTACCAGGGCTACGGCGGAATGAACTCGCACATCGAGTCCGGCCTCGGCTCGTCCACCGTGTCCATCAGGCAGTCGGGTTCGACGATCCTGATCTCGGTGGCGTACGGCACGCTGCGGCACTACTACGCGGCCCGCAGCGGCGAGAACAACATCTACCTGTGGACCAACAAGGCCGACACTTCGGTCTCCGCCACCCGCTACATCCTGCGCGTGAAGAAGGGCCTGTTCCTCAACGACGAGCCGGACTCCTACACGTACACGAACAGCACCATCGAGGCCTCCGACGTCTTCGCGAAGTCCGACGGCCAGACCCGCTCCAAGCACTACTCCAGGCTCCGGGTGATGGACTACGACTACATCGGCTGGAAGACCGGCAGCGTCGGCCTGTGGATCGTGCGCAGCAACCACGAGAAGGCGTCCGGCGGCCCCTTCTACCGCTCGCTGCTGCGCCACCAGAGCGCTGACGGCGGCGGCCTGTACGAGATCCTTTACTACGGCCAGAACCAGACCGAGGCCCAGCGGTTCGGCCTCCAGGGCCCGTATGTCATCGCCCTCACCGACGGCGGTGCGCCCTCCTCGTCGCTGTTCCCGGGCACGCTCACCACCTCGTGGGCGGACTCGCTGGGCATGTCCGGGTACGTCGGCGCGGGCGGGCGCGGACGGGTGGCCGGAGTCGGGATCTCCGGGCGGAACACGGCGTACCCGTACACGGTCGGGCTCGCCAACCCGACGGCCCAGTACTGGGCTTCGGCGCGGTCCTCGGACGGCTACTTCTCGATCGGCGGAGTGCTGCCGGGGACGTACACCCTGACGGTCTTCAAGGGCGAACTCGCCGTGCACACGGGGTCGGTGACGGTCACGGCCGGTGGCACGACCACCCTCAACACCATCGCGATCCCGTCCTCGAACGACCCGAGCAACGCGAGCGCGATCTGGCGGATCGGCGACTGGAACGGCACTCCGAGCGGGTTCAAGAACGCCGACCTGATGACGTACGCGCACCCGTCCGACGTCCGGGCCGCCTCCTGGACCGGCAACGTCGTCATCGGCAACAACGAGACGGCGGCCTTCCCCTGCTACCTCTGGAAGGACGTCAACAGCGGGATCCTGGTGTACTTCCGGCTGACGGCGGCCCAGGCGGCGGCCGCGCACACCCTGCGGATCGGGGTGACGACGGCGTACGCCAACGGTCGCCCCCAGGTGTCGGTCAACGGCAAGTGGACATCCGCCATCCCCTCGCCGCCCGCCCAGCCGGACACCCGGTCGCTGACCAACGGTTCGTACCGGGGCAACAACCACACGTTCACGTACAGCGTGCCGGCGTCCGCCTGGCTGACGGACACCGGCCAGTACAACGTGCTGAAGATCGACGTGGTGAGCGGTTCGGGGCTGACCGGCTATCTCAGCGCGGGCACGGCGATCGACGCGATCGACCTGCTCGCCTGACGGCACCTCATGTCCCGCGCGTCCACTGCTGGTTCGTGCCGCCGTTGCACGTGTACGTGATGATCGCGGCCGAGTTGGCGGTGGACGCGCCGTTCACGTCGAGGCACTCCCCGCTCGCGCGGGACTTGACGTTCACGTAGGAGCCGGTGGTGGTGAGCGACCACTGCTGGCCGGTCGAGGAGGCGTTGCAGTTCTCCTGGGTGACCGTGCTCGCGTTCTCCTGGACGCACAGGGAGCTGTTCCTGACCATCAGCTGGTAGTAGCCGCTGCCGACGGACTTGAACCAGTACTTCTGGTTGTTGCCGCCGTTGCAGTCGTACTGCTTGATCTGGGCGCCGGCCCACAGCGACTGGCTGGTGACATCGGCGCACCGGCCGCTGTGCCGCGCGATCAGCGTGTTGTAGGTGGCGCTGGTCCCACTGATCGAGCCGGTGGCCGTGTCGATGGTGACCTCCGGGGACCAGGACATGGACATCGAGGTCGAGGAGGGGAACGTCAGCGGCAGCCAGACGTAGCGGGAGTCGTTGACGGTGCCGCCGAAGGAGTTGCCCCAGCGGTCGCCCAGGTAGAGGTACGACGTCGTCGAACTGCCCTGCACGGGAAGGACGTACGCGGTCTGCGAGCCGTAGGTCGTGGAGTCGCCGATGTTCTTCATCGCGGTCCACGGACCGGCGATGCTGGTGGCCGTGGCGTACTGCTGCTGGTTGGGGTTCCAGCCGGTGGCGCCGGACGTCAGCATGAAGTAGACGCCGTTCCGCTTGAACAGGGCGGGGGCCTCGCGGTGGCCGCCGTGCCAGGGGTCGGCGACGAGGGCGGCGATGCCGGTGTAGTCGCTGGTCAGGCGGTAGATCTGCAGGTCGTAGTTCTCGCGGGCGGCGGAGGCCATGTAGCCGGTGCCGTCGGTGTCGACGAAGACCGTGATGTCGCGGGACATGTGCTGACCGAGCGGACGGAAGCTGCCCTGCCAGGTGTAGTCGCCGTCCACGGTGTCCGATACGGCGACGGCGGCGCGGGCCTCGCTGTAGTCGACGCCGTTCTCCTTGTGCATCCACATGACGAACTTGCCCGTGGCGGCGTTGTACATGACCTTCGGGCGCTCGATGTTGGCGGTGGCCAGCTCGGCGGCGCTCGACTGGGTCAGGACGTGGTTCCTGAACTCCCAGTTCTTCAGGTCGGTGGAGCGGTAGGCGTCCACGTACCGGAAGGTGTTGTCGGCGTTGCGGTGCTCGCCGAACCAGTAGTAGTAGGCGCCGACCTTGATGACGCCGCCGCCGTGGGCGTGCACCGGGTTGCCGGAGGTGTCGGTGAACTGGGTGCCGTTGGTGACGGTCTGGGGTGCCGCCTGCGCGGGGCTCGCGGTGGCGAGCGCTCCGAACAGGCCCAGGCACAGGGCGAGGAGGGTCGCGTACGCACGTCTCATCTCAGTCTCCTGCCGTCGCGGTGTCGGCGACCGGAATGCCGAAGTCGGGGGTGCCGTCGGCCTTCCAGCCGAGCTTCTGGACGCGGGTGTGGCGGTTGGGGTCGTTCAGGGGGTCGCCGTCTATCTCCTTGTACTGGCGGGCGTGGTAGACGAGGACGTCGGTGCGTCCGTCCTCGGCGACCGTGAAGCAGTTGTGGCCGGGGCCGTACTGCTTGGTGGTGTCGTTGCTGGTGAAGACGGGGGTCGGTGACTTCGACCAGCTGGTGGGGTCCAGCAGGTGGCTGTCGGCGTCGGCGGTCAGCAGGCCCACGCAGTAGTGGGAGTCGGTGGCGCTGGCCGAGTACGTCATGAACAGGCGCCCGTTGCGCTTGAGGACGTACGGGCCCTCGTTGACCTTGAAGCCGATGCACTCCCAGTCGTACTCGGGGGTGGACAGTCGCACCTGAGGCCCCGTCAGGGTCCACGGGTTCGCCATCTCGGACAGGAAGACGCCGGTGTTGTTGTCCATGCCGGGCTCATGCTGCGCCCACGCCAGGTAGCGGGTGCCGCGGTGGGTGAAGGTGGTGGCGTCGAGGGAGAAGGTCTCCCAGGCCGTCTTGACCTGGCCGCGCTCCACCCAGGTGCCCTTGAAGGGATTGGGGTGGGAGTTCTCCAGGACCCAGATGCGGATCTTCCAGACGTCCTCGGCGGGCGCGGAGGCGAAGTAGATGTACCACTTGCCGCCGATGCGGTGCAGCTCCGGCGCCCAGATGTGCGCGCCCATGTCGCCGGTGGCGTGGGCCCGCCAGATGACCGACTCGGCGGCCGTGGTCAGGCCGTTCAGGGTGCGGGAGCGGCGCAGGATGATGCGGTCGTACTCGGGGGCGGTGGCCGTGAAGTAGTAGAAGCCGTCGGTGTGCCGGTGGATGTGGGGGTCGGCGCGCTGCTGGACGAGGGGGTTCACGAAGGGGGCTGCCTTGGGGGGTGCGGCGTGGGCGACCCCGGGGAGGGCGGACGCGGCGGTGAGGGCGCCGGCGGCTGCGGCGCCTTTCAGCAGCAGTCTGCGGCTGGGGACTTGAGGGGCCTGGGGGACTTCAGGAGCTTGGGGCAGGTCGTCTGCGCGGCTCATGCGGACTGCCTCTCGGGTTCTCAAAGGGGGAGGTGTTCGAGGGGGGAGTTGTTCGAAATGACGGACATCATCTGTCATTACGAACGCCGAAAAGGTAAAGGTGTGGAACCAGGAGGTCAACGGGTTCGACGTGATGAAGAGAGCGCTTACCCAAGAGCCGCGATTTTCTGTTATCGGCATCCTCCCCACCCGTCTCCGATGACGTGCGCAGCCATACCCACAAGACAGCAGCGGCCGCCGGCGCCCTCGCGGCGGTCGCCGCCCTCACCGTCATCGCTCCCCCGGCGGCCGCCGCCGGTCCCCGGGACGTCTCGTCCGACGTCCTCGCGGACCGGGACGTGACGCTCAGCGGCGACACGGTGGTCACCGTGCCGTCGGGGACGACGACGTACGACGGCGTCTTCCGCGGCGAGGGCACCCTCACCGTGCGCGGCACCGGAACCCTGATCCTGACCAAGGACAGCGACTTCACCCTGCCGAAGTCCCGACATCGGCAGAAGGTGAGCGTCCTCGGCGGCAACCACCCGTACGTCACCACCGCCGACGCCGACCCGCCCGCCGTCACGGTCGAGCGCGGTGCGACCCTGCAGTACGGCAACGGCGGTACGGCCGGGCTGATCGGCCACTTCCCGTACAACACCCCGGCGTTCCGGCTCAACCAGAACAACATCAGGGTCGACGGCACCCTGCGGCTGTCACTCAGGAGCGCCTACAACCTGGGCACGATCAGCGGCTCCGGGCTCATCACCCAGCCGCGCTTCCTGTGGGGCACCTGGGACCTGTCGGGCGCCCACTCCTTCTCCGGGGTGATCGACAACGGCACGCAGGTGAACGCCGGGAGCCCGGAGTTCGCGACGTCGCTGCCGAACGTGCGCAAGATCCTCAACCAGGGCACGTACACGGTGGACACCCCGCTGGGACAGACCGTCACCATGCGCATGGACTTCTACCAGCGCGAGTACGGCAGCGACATCAACGTCCAGTCCCGGCCGGGCAGCAAGGTCGTCCTCACCGGCCAGTACAGCTGGTCCGATCAGGGCGGCGACACCGACCCCTCGCTCAGCGACCCGGCCCTGAACTGGACACCCGCGCGCAAGAACGTCAACAAGCGCGGCACCAACATCAAGGGCGCGAACGTCCAGTGGGGCGACGGCACGACCAGCAAGATCTTCATGCCGGGCACGGCGGAGACCGTCTACATCAACCTGCTCGCCGCCCGCTCCCGCTCGCTCCTCACCTTCGACTACAACGGACCGGTGACACTGGGCGCCCCCATCGGCGGCGGCAGGTTCCACGACACGCTGGCCGCGCCCGGGGCCGGGGACATCGTCATCAAGGGGACGAAGGGCAACGACGTCACCTTCGCCGCCGTGCAGTACTACGACGGCTCGACGACCGTCGAGAAGGGCGCCGTGCTGCGGCTGGGCAGCGGCAGGTCCGGCGGCGACGGCGGGCTCTACACGCGGGGCGACCTCTACAAGGTCGTCAACAACGGCTCGCTCGTGCTGAACAACACGAGCAAGGCCCTGTCCCTGTCCCGGATCAGCGGCAGCGGATCGCTCACCCAGTCAGGGGCCGCGACGACGACCCTGACGGGAAGCTCGGTGACGTACACCGGCACCACGACGGTCAAGAAGGGCACCCTTGCCCTGCGCGGCGGCGCGACGCTCGCCCGCAGCAGGTTGATCCGGCTCAGCTCGGCGAAGTCCCGTCTGGACGCGGGGACTTCGGGACTGCGCGTGGGCGAGACGAAGACGCTGACCGGCAAGGGCACAGTGAAGGGGGCGGTGAGGAACGACGGTGTGGTCGCGGGCGGCCTGACCGTCTCCGGCGACTACACGCAGTCGGCGAAGGGCGAACTCGTCCTGCGTGACGGCCCGCTGAAGGTGACCGGCGCGGTCCGCCTGGCCGGTGACCTGGACCTCGCGGCCGCCGCCACCTCGACGAAGCATGCCGGGAAGATCACCGTCCTGGACCACCAGGGCCGCGCGAAGACGTCCGGCACCTTCACCGGCCTCAAGGAGGGCAGGAAGCTCCAGCTGGACGACACCACCTACCGCATCAGCTACCGGGGCGGCGACGGCAACGACGTCGTCCTGACCGCCGTCACCGCCGCCCCCTCCCCTGGCTCGGACACCCCCCGCACGGCGACCGACACCCTCGCCTCCCCCGGCCCCCGCACCGCGAGCGCCGCGAGCAGCGGCCTCGGCTGGTGGCCGTACGTCCTGGCCGCGGGCCTGCTCGTCGGGCTCGCGGTCCCGGCGACGAGGTTCGGGCGGGGGCGCGGGCGACGGCGGGGCGGACGGCACGCGGCCTAGGGGACGCCCCGGGGTGTCCCACATTCCGGTCGGCCGCCCCGGCTCGACTACCGTCGTCACCATGACCAGCACCATCACCCTCGCCGAAGCCCTCGCCGCCGGACCCGTCGTGGTCGACGGCGGCATGTCCAACCAGCTGGAGTCCGCCGGGCACGACCTGAGCGACGAACTGTGGTCGGCGCGGCTGCTCGCGGAGCGACCCGAGGCGATCACCGAGGCGCATCTCGCCTACTACGAGGCCGGGGCGGACGTGGCGATCACGTCGAGCTACCAGGCCACCTTCGAGGGGTTCGGCAAGCGCGGGATCGGGCGTGAACGGGCGGCCGAACTGCTGGTGCTGAGCGTGGAGTTGGCCCGCGAGGCCGCCCGGCAGGCGCGGCGCAAGGGGGTCGCGCGGCCGCTGTGGGTGGCCGCTTCGGTCGGGCCGTACGGGGCGATGCTCGCGGACGGCTCCGAGTACCGGGGGCGGTACGGGCTGAGCGTCGACGAGCTGGAGCGCTTCCACCGCCCCCGGCTGGAGGTACTGGCCGGGGCCCGTCCCGACGTGCTGGCGCTGGAGACCGTCCCGGACTCCGACGAGGCCAAGGCGCTGCTGCGGGCGGTGCGCGGGCTGGGTGTGCCGGCCTGGCTGTCGTACTCCGTCGCCGGGGAGCGCACCCGCGCCGGGCAGCCGCTGGAGGAGGCCTTCACCCTGGCCGCCGACGCGGACGAGGTGATCGCGGTCGGCGTGAACTGCTGCGCGCCGCAGGACGTCGAGCGTGCCGTCGAGATCGCCGCCCGGGTCACCGGCAAGCCGGTCGTGGTCTACCCGAACAGCGGGGAGGCCTGGGACGCCGAGGCGCGGGCCTGGAACGGCCGCTCCTCCTTCACCCCGGAGGAGGTCCTCGGGTGGCGCGCGTCCGGGGCGCGGCTGATCGGGGGATGCTGCCGGGTCGGGCCCGAGGCGGTCGCGGGGATCGCGAGGGCATTGAAGGCATAACGTCTGCCGACTCCCCCAACACACTGCTAGCCTCCCGATGGGAACCGGTTGCCACCGTGTTTCCGCAGTTCGAGGGGGCGAGGCAGGGATGACCAGGAAGAGCGCGGACGCGGGGCGCAGCACCATCCGGGACGTGGCGGCCCGGGCGGGGGTGTCCGCGTCCACCGTGTCGCGGGTGCTGGGCGGCGTGTACCCGGTGAGCTCGGCGACGCGGACGCGGGTGATGCGGGCGGTGCGGGACCTGGACTACGTCGCCGACGCGCGGGCGAAGGCGGTCGCCGGCGTCGGCACGCCCACGCTGGCGTTCGTGCTGGAGGACATCACCGGACCGTCGTTCGCGCACATGGCGTACGGGGTGGAGCGGGAGGCGCGGCGGCTCGGGCATCTGTGCCTCGTGTGCACCACGGAGGGCGACGTCCAGCACGAGGTGGAGTTCGTCGAGATGATGCGCGCCCAGCGAGCCGCCGCCGTGATCCTGGTCGGCGGCTCGGCCGACACCCCCGAGTACCGCGAGCGCACCCGCCGTATGGCCGACTCGCTGGCGTCGGCGGGCTCCCGGCTGGTGCTGTGCGGGCGGCCGCCGCTCGGACCCGGGGCGCCGGTCACGGTCATCGAGTACGACAACGAGGGCGGGGCCTGCGCCCTGGTCGCCCACGTGCTCACCCAGGGGCATCAGCGGGTGCTGTTCCTCGGCGGCGCGTCCGACCACACCACCGCGCAGGGCCGTGAGCGCGGCTATCTCGCCGCCCACCGCGCCCGCGGCCTGGACCCCGACCCGGCGCTGCTGCTGCACGGCGACTTCACCCGGGACTCCGGGCACCGGCTGATGCGCGAGGCCCTCCAGCAGGGCCTGGAGTTCACGGCCGTGGTCGCCGCCACCGACATGGTCGCGGCCGGTGCGCTGACCGCCCTGCACGAGGCCGGCCTGGCCGTGCCCGGCGACGTGTCGCTGGCCGGCTACGACGACATCCCGTTCGCCCGCGACCTGCACCCCGCCCTGACGACGGTCCATGTCCCCTACGAGGAGCTGGGCCGCCTCGCGGTACGCACCGCGCTCGGCCGGACCCCGGAGAACCCGGACGAGCATCTGCTGCTGGGCACGCATGTGGTGGTGCGGGACTCGGTGGCGCCGGCGAAGTAGGAACGTCAGCGCGGTTCGGGACGCGAGGCGGCCGGCCACCACAGGCGCGCCTCCTGGCGCCCGTTCGTCGACCGCGGCGACCAGCCCCGGGAGTCAGTGCCGGCGCACCGCGCCGGGCAACCGCAGCCGTCGGACGACCGCCCGCAGCTCCGTGCCCCGCCCGGCCGGACCGAGAGGAGGGGCGGGGGCGGCGGGGGTCTGCGGGGGTGTCGCCGCGGTGGCCCACAGGGCGAGCTCGGCGTCGCGCGGGCCGTGTGCGGTACGGGTCTCTCCGTCGCCGAAGATCCGCACCGGATGCGAGTCGTCCCAGGGCTGCCACCCCGGGTCGCCGTCGACCGCGAACCGCACCCACGCCCGGTGCATCTCGTCGGCCAGCTCCTGGGGGGCACCGTCACCGGCCAGCCTGCGGGACTCGGGGGCGTCGCCGGTGTCGAAGACGAAGCCGAGTTCCAGCGCGTGGCAGGAGCCGAGGTCGGGGAGGGTGGAGGGCCAGGCGAACTCGTACACGTACGACGCCCCGGGGCGGGCGTCGGCCAGGTGGTGCAGGGGGATGCGCAGCAGGTGGTCGGTGACCATCTGGCCGACGATCTCGGCGGTGCCGGCCTCCGGGTGCAGGGTGCGGTAGCCGCGGGGGATGTCGGCACCGGCGTGGCAGCGGGCCATGGCGCCGGCCAGGGCGACCGCGCCGAGCCGGTCGACGCGCTCCAGCAGCCCGCCGGGGACCAGCCACAGCCGGTACTCGTCCCGGGTCCAGCCCATCATCAGGTCGACGCCGACGGCGGCGTCACCTTCCGTGATCGCCGCGAGGGGTTCACGGGGCACGATGTCGCCGTCGACGACGATCCCGAAGGCGGGCCCGCCCACCACGGGGCTGCTGAGCCGGCCGACCTCGGCCTGGGTGCGCAGCAGCAGTTCACGGTCGACGTCCGCGAAGGCGACGGCGGTGGCGGGGATCTTCAGCCGGGTGGCCATCCGGCGCACCATCCGCCGTACCTTGTCCCGGTCGGCGGTCTCGGGCGGCCCGCTCTGCAGAATCGCCCGTCGGACCAGGCCCTGGGCCTGCGGGGCGGCGAGCAGCGCGCCGATGCTGATCGCGCCGGCGGACTGGCCGAACAGGGTGATGCGGCCGGGGTCGCCGCCGAAGGCCTCGATGGACTCGTGCACCCAGTTCAGGGCGGCGAGCTGGTCGCGCAGGCCGGAATTGGCGGGGGCGTCCGGGAAGTAGCCGTAGCCCTCGATGCCCAGCCGGTAGTTGACCGAGACGAGGACGACGCCGTCGCGGGCGAAGGGCCGGCCGTCGTACACGGGCATGCCCGCGGTGCCGCGGGTCAGGGCGCCGCCGTGCAGCCACACCATGACCGGGAGCCGGGCGCCCGGGCCGGGCTCGGGGGTCCAGACGTTGAGGTTGAGGCAGTCGTCGCCGGGCACGACGGGGTCGGACAGGTACTGCGCGAAGGCCTCGGAGTACGGCGGTTTCGGCGGGGTCGGCCCGAAGGCCGCGGCCTCGCGCACACCGTCCCAGGGCTCCGGCGGCTCGGGCGGCCGGAACCTGCGCGGGCCGAACGGGGGCGCCGCGTAGGGGATGCCGCGGAACACCGCGACGCCCTGTTCGTACCGGCCCCGTACCGCACCGTAGGGCGTGCTCACCACGGGGTCCGCCTGGACTGCTGTCATACGTCCACCAGCCTCCTCACCGCGCTCGTGCACCGTGAAGATCAGAGCAACTCATTGTGGCCCGATATTCCGGTGCACGAGCGGGTGTGAGGGCTGTTCGGCGTACCCCGCTACGGGGCGTGCACGGCTACTTGGCGTACATCAGGGTGCCGAAGCCGAGCTGGTCGAAGCCTCCGCTGGTGGTGCCGTAGTCACCTCCGCCGCCCTCGGGCGCGACGGAGAAGCACATCTGGGCGATGTACTTGTCGTCCAGGAGCAGGCGCCGCCCGTAGTGGTAGTGGAGCATGGCCCACACCGGGCGGACCTGGCCGCGACTGATGGTGCTGATCACGGTGTGTGACTGCTGGGCGCAGTTCTGGCCGCTGCCCCAGGTGTAGGTGGTGAAGGGCACGTTCATGTTCAGGTTGTACTTGGCGACGTACTGGGCGGCCTTCATGAAGCGGCGGCCGTCGTACGAGTACAGGTCCTCGCCCTGGTTCCAGGCCATCTCGCACAGGGCGCCCATCTGGCCCATGCCCATGACGGTGTGCCCCTGGTCGCGGCCGGACTCCTGCCACTGGCCGAGGTCGTAGCCCTCGACGCCCGGGTACAGGAACGGCACCGCGCGGCGGATCTGGCCGTTGCCACCTCCGTTCTTGAAGTAGTTGACGGCCTGGTCGTACTTGGCTCCGTCGTCGCACAGGATCCCGATGGCCATGATGGAGGCCATGTTGCACAGGTCCCAGTTGGCCCAGTAGTTGGTGATGCAGGCGTCGTTGTGGCCGGTGAGGAACTGGTTGTTGAGCGGGTAGAAGACGTTGAGCATCATCGTCTTGAACCGGCCCAGGTCGAACCCGGCGTACCCGCGCATCAGCTCCGCGACGTTCGCGAACTGCCAGCCGTAGAGGCCGGCGGCCAGGAACCGGTCGGCGTTTCCGGTGATGCTGGTGAGCGTGGACGACCAGGCGTTGAGGATGCGCACGGCGCAGTCGGCGTTCGCGGCGGTGCCGCCGACGTGCCAGCGCAGCGCGTTCTGGTAGGCGGCGTGGATGTCGTTGTAGAGCTGGGGGTAGTTCTGGCCGTCGCCGCCGCGGATGATCGTGGCCGTGGGGCGGGGCGTCCAGGTCGACTGGGAGTGGGAGTTGGCGGTCAGCCGGTTCCAGCCGGCCCGCCAGGGGTCGGTGCCCGCGGCGACCCTGACCTTGGCCCGGTTGATGTCACCGGCGTTGTGCAGCATGCCGGGGTGGGTGAAGGTCGCGGGGGCCGCGTCCGCCGTGGTGGCGACGGACGCGGTACCCAGAGCGACGGCCGCGGTGAGACCGCCGGCGGTCTTGAGCAGACCGCGACGGCTCAGCTCACCTGTGGGGTGGTGCTGGTGGGGGGAAGTGCGGCTCATGGTGGTGCACTCCAATCCGTGGGGGGATCAGTCGGTGGTGATGCTCACCTCGTTGAACTCGGTGGTGCAGCGGGCCAGTTGGTTGCGCGAGCAGACCACGAGGCCCACGTAGTAGGGGGCGTCACCGAACCCGGGGATCTCGCCGGTGGCGAGGGTGGTCCAGGTGGCGCCGTCATCGGTGGACAGGGCTGCGGTGAAGGCGGTCCCTACGCGCTTCAGCCGCAGCAGGCCGGGGAGGGTGGTGGTGGCGTTTCCGGTGAAGGCCGACTTTCCGGCGACGGTGGTGCGCAGCATGAGCTGTGCGGTTCTCCCGCCGGTGACGACGGCCCCGGCTGCCTGGTCGAACGGCGACAGCGACTTGGCCATCAGCAGTCCCACCTGGTCGGCGCTCGCGCCCGTGCGGGAGCCGAGCCGGGCGGTGATCTCGCAGTCGCCGGTGACGGGCCGTCGTACGAACTGGCCGGTCATACCCTGGTTGTTGGTGCTCAGGTCGACACCGGCCCCGCGCACGGTGAAGGTCCCGCCGTCGTACGAGGTGCTGCCCGGAGTGCGGATCGAGACCACGCCGAGTGTGCCGAAGGCTCGCTCGTCGAGCACCGGGTCACCGAGGTCACCGTACGTCCAGGGGTCCGGCGGGGGTGTGCCGACGCTGAGGGCGAGTGTGCCGGTGCCCTCTCCCGTGGCGTTGCCCGCGGTGGTGGTGACGGTGAACTCGCCGGTCTCCGTCGGTGTGCCCGAGATCATGCCGGTGCGCTTGTCCAGCCGCAGTCCGTCGGGCAGCCCGGCCGCGGTGAACCGTACGGGTTCGTGCGAGCCGCGCAGGAGGTGCCGGAACGGCACGCCCTTGTTGGCGAACGCCGCGGTGACGGAGGCGAGTTGGGGCTGGCCCGGGGCCGGCATCCGTGCGGACGTCGGCTCGGACAGCGGGCCCCGGCCGCCGTGGTTCGTCTTCGCCACGACGTAGTGGTACGTCCTTCCGGGCGTGCCCGTGGCGTCCGCGTACCGGATCCGGGTGCCGAAGCCGACCGGGCCGATGCCGGTGGCGATCCTCTCGTAGCGGCCGTCGGCGGAGGTGGAGCGCAGCACGTTGTAGCGGGCGGAGAGGTCCGGGTCGGTCCAGGCCAGCTCCACGGCGTCGGCGCCGGTGGACGCCGTCAGGCCGGTGGCGGTGCGCGTGGGGCGGGGCACGGACCAGACCTCGCCGGAGGACGCGGAGGTCACACTGACGTTGTCGAAGGCGCCGGTGCCGGTCTCGGCGTAGTCCGCGTCGACGCCGAGGCAGGAGGTGAGAACCAGCCCGGCGTACACCGTGCGGCCCAACTCGACCTCGCTGGAGCCGACTTGGGTCCAGCGGATGCCGTCCGGGGAGATCGCGCCGGTGCAGCGGCGCCCCCTGCGGGTCACCCGGACCCAGTAGGGCGCCCGCAGCCGGTAGCCGTCGCCCGCGCCCTCGACGTACGGAGCCTCTAGCGGTGTCGCCGACTCGGGCAGCTCACCGAGGTCGGAGATCGGGAAGGCCGCGGACGTGGTGATGGCCTGCTGCTGGGTGGGCGGCACGGGCGTGCTGCCGGTGCCGGAGACGGCCGCCCCGGTCTCGGGGCGTACGGTCCACACGCCGCTCCAGGTGTGCAGCGGCAGTCCCTGGATCAGCATCGAGGCGTGCGCGGCGTCCGCGTCGAGGGAGTCGCGCAGGGTGACGCCGATCTTGGCGTACTGCGAGCTGAGCGGGAACACGATCCGTGCGGTGACCGTGCCGTCGCCGCGCAGCGGGAGGTGCACGGAGCGGTAGGTGTCGGCGGTGCCGGACGCCTCCAGCAGGAACCGCTCCCCGTCGAAGGCGGCGGAGCCGGGGACCCGCACCTGGCCGACGTCCCGGGTGGACCAGGGTCCGGGGAGACCGGCGGTGGCGGCGACGGGACTCGAACTGCCGCTGCTCCCCTGCGCGTTGGCGGCCGTAACGGTGTAGTAGTACGTCCGTCCGGCGTGGACGTCGGTGTCCCTGAACTCCGGCTCGGCGGTCCCGTCGGCGACCTTCTCGTACGGCCCTTCGGGGCTGCTCGCCCGGCGGACGGTGTACGTCGTCGCCCAGGCGGACGGCAGCCAGGCCAGGGTCACGGCGTCGGAGTCGCCGAGGGCGGTGACACCGGACGGGGCCGTCGGCGTAGTCGGCGTCGGGGCCTTCGTGCCCGCGTAGGTGAAGGTGCCGAAGCTCGGCAGGTCGTCGTTGCTGCCCTCGACGAAGCGGGCGCCGCCCGTGCCGCGGAAGACGGCCGCCTTGGTGTACGGGGTGTCGAGGCCGCGGACGCCGGCGTAGTGGGCGTAGTACATCTCGTAGACCGGCGGCAGCGCGCCGCGGACCTTGTTGGAGACGGTCGCCTTGATGTACTTGCCGGTGCGGTCCAGGTCGGGGGTGAAGGGGACGTCGCCGCCGAGGTTGTAGCGGGCGGCGTACTCGGCGTTTGCGAGGATGCGGTTGCCGTCGAAGCCCCACAGGTCGACGCCCTGGTTCCAGGCGACCTGCGCGGCGTCGCCCATCAGGCCGACGGCGAGCTGCTCGTGGCCCTGGTCGCGGCCGGACTCCTGGCCCTGGCCCGCGTCCGTGACGACCCGGTTGCGCACGCTGCCGTTGCCGGCGCCGGCCGCGGCGAAGCGCAGGGCGTCGTCGAAGAGGGTGCGTTCCTCGCAGAACACGCCGATGGCCAGGACGGACTGGACGGACGTGAGGTCCCAGTTGCCGTTGGCGTAGAGCATGTAGCCGGAGATCGCCGGATACCAGACGTCGAGGAAGGACCGCTCGCAGCGGGCGATGTCCGCGTCCGTCCAGCCGTCGTAGCCGCTGTGCCGGAGCAGCTCGGCGGCGTTGACGAACTTGAAGACCTGAAGGCCGGCGCCCAGCGGACCGTCGGCGCCCGTGACCATGGTCAGCGACGCCGACCAGGCGTTGAGGATGTCCCGCGCCTTGTCGGCGTGGGCGCGCACGCCGGTGACGCACCACATCAGGGCGTTCTGGTAGGCGGCGGCCGAGTCGGCGACGGCCTGGTTCTGGAAGTTGGTGGGGCCGCGGCCCCAGGAGGTGATCTGGCCGTTGTTCTGGACGGTGTACGTCGACTTCGAACGGGCGTGGGCCGCGAAGGCGAGGTAGCCGTCGTACACCGGGGACTCCTGGGCGGCGACCGCGGCCTTCATCCGGGCGAGGTCGTCGGCGGTGTGCAGGAGGCCCGGGTGGGCGAACGGGCCGGTGCCGGTGGAGTTGCGTACTGCGGCTCCGGCGGTGCCGGGCAGGAGCAGTCCGCTCGTGCCCGACGCCAGCAGCAGGGCCGCGGCGCCGCCGAGGAAGCTCCGGCGGCTCGTGGCGGGGATGGGTCTCAGGGTGCTCATGACGCGGCGGCCGCCTCGGCCTCGGCGGTGGTGAGGAACTTCAGGTTCGTCACGTGCTCGTTGACGAACATGGGCACGCCATCCGAGGCCAGATACCACTTCGGCTTGCCCGTGCTGTCGGCGATCACCTTGCCGTTGACGCGGAGGTTCTCGAAAGTGACGTCCTTGATCGCGTGCTCCGCGTCGAGGCCGGCGATGATCGAGAGGTCGGCGTTCTTGCCGTTGTAGCTGAGGTCCTTGACGTAGACGGACTCGATACCGCGGCCTGCCGAAGTGTTGTACTTCGGGTTGTACTCGACGCGCATGTGGATGAGCTGGCCCCAGCGGAAGTCCTCCACGCGGATGTTGTCGAACTTGACGTCCCGGACGAGGTTGCTGTCGCCGACCATGAAGGCGATGGCGCCCTGGTAGGTCACCTGCGGCTCGCGGTGGTCGAGGATGTCGATGTTCTCGTAGTTCAGGTTCTCCAGCATCTCCGGGGTGTCGGTGTTGCCGTGCACGCCGATGTTGATCGGGTGGGCGACGTCGGCCCAGAGGGTGCAGTTCTTGACGGTGATGTTGCGGGTGTCGCCGTAGAAGTCCCAGCGGTGGGTGTACAGGGCGATGCTGTCGTCGGAGGTGCGCAGGAAGCAGCCGTCGATCGTGACGTTCTCGGAGCAGTAGAGCTGGATGCCGTCACCCCAGCCCTGGTGGCTGAAGGCGCGCAGGTTCTTGATGGTGAGATTCTTGGACTCGGCGACCCTGATGTTCTCGTACCGGGGATTGAGGATCGTGACGCCGTCGATCGTGACGTTCTCGCACTTGCGGACGAAGACCGCGCCGCCGGTCGTGTCGTAGACCACGCCGCGGCCGATCAGCCGGGAGTTCTCCACGCCCTCGAAGATCACGGCGGAGGTGAGGACGGCGCCCGCGGCCAGGTAGACGGTGGTGCCGGTGGGCACCTTCAGCGTCCGGTCGGGGTGGGTGTGCAGACCGGGCCCGAAGTACATGACCTTCTTGTCGCCCTCGGCGGGCACGTCCTTCTCGAGCGGGTTCGCGAACAGGTGCAGGCAGTCGAAGATCTTGTCGTCGACCTGGACGACGAGGTTGCGGGGCCGGTCCAGGGTGAAGCGCGCGGTACTGCCGAGCACCTCGGGCTTGATGCCGTACGAGTCCGGGCGGATGCGGACCTTCTCGCCGCCGCCCGGGTTGTACGTGACCTCGACCTCGACGGTGCCGGAGAAGTCGAAGGCGGCCCAGGAGGAGCTCTGGGCTCTGTTGCTGCCGGTGTTCGGGTCGATCAGTGCGAGCTTGGCAAGGTAGACGCCGAGCTTCTGCCAGGTGCCGCCGAGCGGCCGGACCTTGACGGTGAAGGAGTTGTTGACAGGCACCTGCGGAAGGGGCGGGTGGATGACCACGCTGTCGCCGGTGGTGCCGGTCTCCTCGGCCGCGGCGGCCTGTGCGGTACCCACGATGCTGCCGGCCAAGCCGGCGGCAGCGACGACACCGGCGGCCTGGAGGGCGTTCCGGCGTGAGAGGGGCGCGTTCATGCGTAACTCCTTGCAAAAGGTTCGGTAAGAGGGGTCACTTCAGCCCGGAGGTGGACATCCCGGCGACGAAGCCGCGCTGGGCGATGAGGAAGATCAGCAGGATCGGGACGACGTACATCACGGAGGCGGCGGCCTGGAGTTCGGGGACGGGGGTACCGCCCTCGTTGACGTAGGCGGTCATCACGGCCACGGCGAGCGTGGTGCGGTCGGTGGACAGCAGCAGCTGCGGGGCGATGTAGTCACCCCACGTCCAGGTGAAGGCGATGATGAAGCTCGCGGACAGCACGGACCAGGACTGCGGCAGGAAGATCCGCCAGAAGATCGACGTGTAACCGCAGCCGTCGACGATCGCGGCCTCCTCCAGCTCGCGCGGCATGCCCGCGAAGAACTGCCGGAAGAGGAAGACCAGATACGGCGCCGCGGACAGGCCCCACAGCACCCACGGCCAGTACGTGTCGACCATGCCGAGCTTGGCGAAGATCAGGTACGTGGGCAGCAGGGTGACCATCTGGGGCAGCATCATCGAGCCGAGCAGCACCCCGAACAGCACCTTCTTGCCGGGCGCGTCGAGCCGGGCGAAACCGAAGCCGACCCAGGCCGAGCTGACGGTGACGAGGGTGGCGTAGAGCAGGGCGATGATCAGGGAGTTGCGGGCGTAGCCGAGGAAGTCGATCTGGGTGAACGCGTCGGCGAAGTTGTGCCACTGGAAGGTGTCCGGCAGCCAGTGCACGGGCGAGGCGGCCAGTTCGCCCTGGGTCTTGAGGCCGGACAGGACCAGCCAGCCGAAGGGGCCGAGGAAGAGTCCGGTGACGGAGACGAGGACCGTGTAGAGGGCGAGGCGCTTGGTGCGCACCCTCACCCGCACGGGTATGTCGGCGGGTGCGGCGGTCGTGGCGGTCACTTCTTCGCCTCCGGGTCGACGTTGTAGAACACGACTCCGGACGTGAACTTGAAGATGAGTCCGGTCGCGATGAGGATCAGGACGAAGAGCACCCACAGCAGCGCGGAGGCGTAGCCGTAGCGGCCGAGCGCGAAGTACTGCGCGAACACGTGCATCATGTAGAGGTAGTTGGACTGCGGCACCGTGGTGATACCGCTCGTGTCGCCGAGCGGGGCCAGCAGCAGCGGCATGATGGTCTGCACCGAGGCGATCATCCCGGTCACGGTCTGGAAGAGCAGGACGGGCGACAGCAGCGGCACGGTGATGCTGCGGAACGTGCGCCAAGGGCTCGCCCCGTCGATGCGGGCGGCCTCGTGGAGTTCCCGGGGGACGTCCTGGAGACCGGCCAGCGAGATGATCATGACGTTTCCGGCAGCCCACAGCACCGTCATCAGCAGCACATAGCGGACGTAGGGGTCGGCGAGCCAGCCGACGGCCTCGAAGCCGAAGAAGGTGACGACGCCGTTGGTGGCACCGGAGTTCGGATCGAAGAGCAGCTTGAAGGCGAGGCCCGCGCCCACCGGCGGCACCACGGCGGGCAGATACAGCAGGGTGCGGAACAGTCCGCGCGCCTTGATCGGCCGGTTGACCAGGACGGCGAGGGCGAGGCCCGCGATGATCGACAGTGGCACCGAGGTGATCGCGAACAAGCCCGCGCGCCCGAGCGCGTCCCAGGTCACCGGATCGTTCAGCAGCTCACGGTAATTACCGAGCCCGACGTACTTCCAGTTGGGCGAGATACCGTCGAACGTGGTGAAGCTCAGCCACAGCGCGTACGCCATCGGCGCGATGGTCAGCAGCAGGAACCCGATGATCCAGGGCGAGGTGAACAGGTAGAACGCCCGATGCCTGCGCGCGGTCATCGAGACCCGCGGCCGGCCGGTGGCCGGTGCGCGTCCGGCACCGCTCGCCGCCGCGCGACCGCCGGGCCGGTCCGCGACCGGGGAGATCTGGTCGACCGTCATCCCACCTGCTCCTTACCGCGCTTCATCTGCTCGTTGATGGCCGAGTTCAGACGCCCCGCGAGGGTGTCGACGGAGATCTGGCCGTTCATCGCGGCAGGAGCGATCTGGTTGAAGAGGGCGTCGATCGCGTCCGCCCTGGTGTACGGGGTGAAGGACACGACCGAGAAATGCTTCAGCTCGTTCTCCTGCACCTTCAGGACCCGCTTCTGGTAGTCCTCCTGCGCCGGCATCAGCGGGCGCAGCGACTTCAGCGACGGGATGCCCCAGCCGCCGGAGGCACGCGCCTTGGCCGGTTCCTCACCGAAGAACCACTCGAAGACGCGCCACGCGGCGTCCTTGTTCTTCGCCCCGCGCGGCATCCACAGACCGGTGCCGCCCTGGCAGGCGCTGATCCGCTCGCCGCCCGCGAACAACGGGGCGGGTGCCAGACGGGACACCTCCGCCAGCTTCTTGTCCGGGTAGATCATGCCGCCCAGCCAATAGCCGGAGTTCGACATGCCCATCCGCCCGGCCTGATAGGTGGGCCCGTCCCAGCCGTTGGGGTCGGGCTGGATCTGGCTCGGGCCGACCTTGGTCTTGCAGTAGCCGATGTACCAGGCCAGCGCCTTGCGGGCCTCGGGCGTGGTGAAGTCGACCCGGGAGAAGTCGTCGCTGAAGAGGTTGCCACCGGCGGACGCCGTCAGGGTCGCCAGGAGCGTGGACCGGGTCAGCCCGTTGAAACTGCCGCCGAAGACGGTGGTCTGGCCGTTCTTGCGCTGCACGAGGCGCTTGGCGTCCTCCAGCCACTCCTCGTAGGTGACCGGCTCGGTCTCCGGCGGGTAGTCGACGCCGCCCTTGTCGAAGGCCGCTGTGTTGTACCAGAACATGGAGTCCTGGGAGAAGTCCTTCGCCATGCCGTAGCGCGGGCCCTTGCCCTGGGTACGGCCGTCGAAGCGCCACAGGTCGTTCACGGGGTCGAGGTCGTCGAGCTTGAGGACGCCGCTCCGGGCGAAGTACGGGTCCAGTTCCTCGGCCACGTCCCGCGCCGCGAAGTACGGCAGGTCCACGGCGCCGACGCCGCGCACCAGGTCGGGCGGGTTGCCGCTGGTGAGCATCGCGATCAGCTTGGTGATGTCGTACTTCACCAGGGAGATCTTGATGCCGAGGGCCTTCTTCGCCTGCTGGACCTGCTCCGGGAGGATGTCCCCGGAGTTGACCATCACGGTCACGGTCTCACCGGATCCGCTCACCCCGCTCGACACCTGGAGCGCGCAGCCGCTCAACGCCGCCGCGCCGCCCGCGGCACCGCTCGCGGAGAGGGCGAGAAAACGGCGGCGACTCAGGGGGGCGCCGGCCTGTGGGCGCATGAGCGCACCACCTCCTGCTCAGTTCGTTCGATATATCGGCCAGCAAGCGGTCTGCCGGTCAGAACCAGCCAACTTGGCAACCGGTTGCTATGGCGTTGGGGCAGAGCTTCTTCTGGGGCGGGGGGCGCGTCAAGAGGCTTGACGGATTTTCGAAAAGTCTGTGTAACCTCGGCTTCATGAGGGGTGGGCTTGCTTGGGGGCCGGGGAACTGGGTCTGAGCTGGGATGTTGGGGCGACAGCCAGGGCGAGAACTGATGGAAACCGGTTGCCAAGCCGGTTGCCAGCGCGACTCACGAGGATGAGGAAGCGCGGAACCAGGAAGCGGAACGAGGAAGCACGGAACGTGGAAGCGCGGAACGGTTAGTAACCGATTCCGGTACGGAACCCGGCAAGACCACTCAGCGGGTGGCCCACCGCCACGATCACGGACGGCGCGTTCCGGAAACTCCCCTCTCCATCTGACTGATTGACCGGGTCAGTCAGCAGATCTACGGTAGAAGGCGCTTTCTGAAACAGTTTCTGCTGCGCCCCCATCAACGGGCTCAGCCTCACTCAGTACTCGATCAGCGTCTCAACCCAGCGCCTCAGGAGAGTCATGCCCAGCCCGCACCCGCCGAGGGCCGTGTTCGCAATGGATCCGGTGCACCTCCCCCTGCTCTTCCCCCCACCGCTCATGGCCCGGTTGAGGCAGGCGGCCCAGATCGACCCCGCCCTCGTCGTGCGGGACTTCACCGACCCGGCCGCAGCCGACGCCCTCGCCCGGGCCGAGGTACTGATCACCGGCTGGGGCTGCCCCCACCTCGACGCCGACGTCCTCACCGCCGCACCCGGACTGCGCGCCGTACTGCACGCCGCCGGCTCGGTCCGCTCACTCGTCGGCGAAGCGCTCTGGAAGGCCGGCGTCACCGTCTCCAGCGCGGTCACCGGCAACGCCCTCCCGGTCGCCGAGTACACCCTCGCCATGATCCTGCTCGCCGGAAAGGACACCTTCGGCCACCGGGAGCGTTTCCGCAGCTCACACGCCTACCCGACGCAGCGCGAAACCGCCGCGATCGGCAACGTCGGCCGCCGCGTCGGCGTCATCGGGGCCTCCCGAGTCGGCAGACGGCTCCTGGAACTGCTACGCCCCTTCGACTTCACGGTCCTGCTGCACGATCCGTACGTCAGCGCCGCCGAGGCCGCCGAACTGGGCGCCGAACTGCTCTCCCTGGACAACCTCCTGCGGCACAGCGACATCGTCAGCCTGCACGCGCCGGACATCCCCGAGACGTACCGGATGCTCGACAGGGAACGGCTGGGGCTCATCCGGGACGGAGGCGTCCTGATCAACACCTCGCGCGGTGCGCTGGTCGACCCCCACGCGCTGACGGACGAGCTGGTCTCCGGACGACTCCATGCCGTCCTCGACGTGACCGAGCCGGAGCCGTTGCCTGCGGGGTCGCCGCTGTATCACCTCCCCAACGTCTTCCTCACGCCTCATATCGCGGGTTCGCTCGGGAACGAGCTGGAGCGGCTGGGGCGGATCGTGGTGGAGGAGTTGGAGCGGGTGGGAGGTGGAGGGCCGTTGCGGCATCAGGTGGTCCACGCGGATATGGCTCGGGTGGCTTGAGGGTGGTGCTTTCTGCCCGTCCGGCGTTTCGAGGACACGGCCCGACCGTGCCGGACCGGTACCCGCCCCGGGCTGCGCCTCTCGACGCCGGGCCAGACCATCCAGCCCGTCCGGCGTTTGAGGACGAGGTCCGAAGGGCCGACAGCGGGGGTCTGGGGGCGCAGCCCCCAGGGACGGGACGGGTAGGGGCGGCGGGGGCGAGTTCTGGTTGGGCACGTTGCCGGCTCAGGCCTTGTGGTTGGGGGCGTTGCCTGGCCGAGTCCTGCAGCTGGGGTGCCGAATGTCTGGCTCGGCCGCCTACGGGGCGCCTTGTGCCGGGGAGACGGCGATCGTGCTCGACCCTTCAGGCCTCCGCGCTCCCCCAGAGGGGGTACCCCCAGCCGTCTCGACACCGGCGCGCCCCTTCGGCTCCCTCGCGGCCGGTGTCCGGCGGACAGTGCCGGTTGGTGGGCAATCGCCCGGCGTTGATGCGGCTGCAGTGGGCGGGGTGGAGAGACGTCAGGGGCTTGGGTGTGGTGTATGGGATACGGTTTCTGTATCGGTGGGGGCGCGTTTTCCGGCCGTATGCCGACGCAGGCGCAACGGTGAAGGAGCCGCAAGGGTGAGTCAGCGCAAGGTGGCCGGCGACGCCGGTCGGGCCACCATTCGGGACGTGGCGGAACGCGCCGGGGTCTCCGTCGCCAGCGTGTCGCGTGTTCTGTCGGGCAACTACCCGGTGTCGGAGGAACTGCGTCGCCGGGTGATGAAGGTCGTCCGGGACCTGGACTACGTCACCAACGCCCACGCCCGTTCGCTGGCCGGCGGCGGGACGCCCACCGTGGCGATCCTCATCAACAACATCACCGGCGCCGCGTTCGCCCATGTGGCGAAGGGCGTTGAGGGGGCCGCGACGCTGCGTGGCTGGCTTTCGCTGGTGGGGACCACGGGGGACGACCCCGAGCGGGAGCTCGCCCTGGTCAACCTCATGCGGCAGCAGGGCGTGGCGGCCGTGGTGCTGCTGGGCGGGGCGTACGACTACGACGAGTACCAGCTGCGCATGGCCCGGTTCGCGCGTTCCCTCGATGCCGCGGGGTCTCATCTGGTGCTGGTGGGCAGGCCGCCGCTGGAGGGCGACGTGCCGGCGACGACGGTCGACTACGACAACGAGGGCGGCGCCTATGCCATGGCCAGCCATCTGTTGTCCGCCGGGCACCGGAAGGTGCTCGTGCTGCCGGGACATGCCGAACTCACCACCGCGCAGGGCCGGTTGAACGGCGCCCGACGGGCCTTCGAGGCCTATGGCGTGCCCTTCGAACCGGGCATGGTGCGGCACGGTCCGTACTACTACGAGCACGGGTACGAGGCTGTCGAGGAGGCCTTGGCGGAGGGGATGGAGTTCACGGCCGTGCTGGCCGGGACCGATGTCGTCGCGGCGGGGGCCATGCAGGCCTTGCGGGCGGCTGGGCTTCGGGTGCCGGACGACGTGTCGATCGTCGGGTACGACGACATCCCGCTCGCCTCGCAGCTCACGCCCCAACTCACCACCGTGCACGTGCCGTACGAGGAGATGGGACGGGTGGCGCTGCGTGCCGTGGCCGACCGGCGCGAGGGTGGCGCCGGGCGCCGGAAGGGCGGCGACGGCGATCATCTGGTGCTGGGCACCCATGTCGTCGTACGGAACTCCGTGCGGCCGCCTGCCGCTCGCCGCGACTGACCGAGGGCACGGACAGGGCCACCAGGGGCAGGCCCACCGGCCTATCGGTCGGCTGTCGCCTTCGTGTCCTCGGTGGCTACGTTCGCTTCGTGTTTCGTAAGCGTTTTCCGCTGCGATTTCCCTGGCTCCCTCCAGCGCTTGGGAGCGCTCCCGACGTCTCGTCGGGCGCCGTCGCAGCCCACTGACCTGCGGGTAATCCCACCTTCGTGGATCCGCCTCCCCGCACCCGAGGACATAACCGCACGGACAAGCAGGCGTAACAAATTTCCGCCCACCTCTTGCTATGAGCCGAGCCCTCGGCCTACCGTCCCTGCAACCGCTTACTACAGCTTCCGCTTGGCCGACCCCCCGCAACCGCGAGCCGATGATTTCCGGCCGCCGTTCCTGGCCGGCGCCACCGAGCCGCCGCCGTTCCGCAAGAACGCTCTCATTCCGAAGGATCACGGTCAGATGAACTTCACCAGCCCCCGGAGAAGGTTCGCCTCCGCCGCCGTCGCGGGAATCGCACTGTCCGGTCTGCTCGCCGCCTGTGGCGGATCCGGCTCCCAGGACTCCGGGTCCGATTCCTCCGGTCCGGTCACCCTCGACTTCTGGGGCTGGGCCAACGGCCAGGAGGCGGTCGTCAAGGCGTTCAACGCCTCGCACAAGGACGTTCAGCTCAAGTACACGAAGGTCACCGACCAGCTGACCATGCAGAAGCAGCTGACGAACGCCGTGAAGGCGGGCAACGCGCCCTGTCTGCTGCAGAACACCGGTGAGTACGTCACCAGTTGGGTCTCGCAGGGCGCTCTCGCCGACATCACCCAGTACGTCGAGGGCGAGAAGGACAAGTTCAACGCCGGGTCGTGGGCCACCGGGCAGGTGCAGGGGAAGGTGTACGGGGTGCCGACCGCCTCGGCTCCCGCGTTCACCATCTATCGGACGGACCTGTTCGAGAAGTACGGGCTCAAGGCTCCGGCGACCTGGGACGACTTCATCGCCGCGGGCAAGGAGCTGAAGAAGCACGACATCAAGATCACCAACTACGCCGGTGAGGACCCGAGCACCCTGGAGGTGCTCGCGATGCAGGCCGGGGCCCACTGGTACGCCATCGACGGCAACGCGTGGAAGGTGAACTTCAAGGACGAGGGCACCCTCAGGGCCGCGAAGGTGATCCAGGAGATCATCGACAACGATCTGAACTCGAAGCTGTCGTTCGCCGATTACGCCGCTGTTCAGCGGAACTACGACAACGGTGGGACCGCGACTCGGCAGATCTCCACCTGGCAGATGTCCGGCATGGTGCAGAACTTCACCAAGTCGTTCGGTGACTGGGCGCTGTCGCCGTGGCCCACCTTCGCGGGCGAGGCCGCCAAGACGCCGGCCGCGACCAACCAGAGCGGCAATCTGACGCTGGTCAGCGAGCAGTGCGAGAACAAGGAGCAGGCCGCCCAGGCAGCGCTGTGGATGTCCACGGACACGGGGGCCGTGAAGACCATGGCCAGTCCCGAGACCGGCAGTGGTGTGATGCCGGCCCTCAAGGACAGTGGCTCGTATGTGAGCGAGGCGATCTCCGAGAAGCTGCTCGGGAAGAACTACGAGCCTGCGAAGAAGGTGGTGACCGACAGCCTGGGGACCGTCACCACGGACTGGACCTTCGGGCCGAACTGGACCGCGATGTTCACGGAGATGCAGGACGAGTGGGCCGCGGTCGTCAGCAAGGAGCAGAAGGTCACCGATCTGCTCGACCACATGCAGGAGTGGACGGTCAACGACCTCAAGCAGCGCGGCATCAGCGTCAAGGGCTGAGGCAGACTCGATGATTCGCTCCCAGCGCTGGAAGGGTGCCGCCTTCACGGTGCCCTTCCAGCTCGGCTTCGCTTTCCTGTATCTGCTCCCGATCGGGTACGCGGTCTACCAGTCGCTGTTTCTCCAGAAGCAGTCCGGGCTCGGGCTCGGAGGTGCGACCACGGAGTTCGTGGGGCTGGAGAACTACCAGAACGGGCTCACCGACTCGGCGTTCATGACGTCGATCCTGCGGGTCGTGCTGTTCGCCTGTGTGCAGATCCCATTCGTCCTGCTCATCAGTCTGGTCCTGGCGTTGTTCCTGGACGCGGTCAGCGCGAAGGTGGCCGGGCGGTTCCGGATTCTGCTGCTGGTGCCGTACATGATCCCGGGTGTCGTCGCCGCCATCGTGTGGATCAATCTGTACAGCCCCGAGGTGGGACCCCTGACCTCACTCGGTGAATTCTTCGGATTCGACTGGAACTTCTTCGCGCCCTCCATGGTGTGGCCGGCCATCGGCAATCTGCTGACCTGGCACTTCATCGGCTACAACATGGTGATCATCTACTCGGCGCTCCAGGGCGTGCCCCGGGAGCTCTTCGAGGCCGCGCGACTGGACGGTGCCTCCGAGCTGCGGATCGCACTGAACATCAAGATCCCGTTCGTGCGCGGGGCGCTCGTGCTGACGGCGCTGCTGTCGATCATCCAGATGCTGCAGCTCTTCAACGAGCCCGCGCTGTTCCGGAACGTCACGCCGCAGACCGTCAGCGACAGCTTCACCCCGATCATGATCATCTACAACCAGGCGTTCAACGCCGGCAACTACCACTACGCCGCGGCCCTTTCGGTGCTGCTCGCCTTGATCCTCGGTGTCGCGTCCTTGCTCTTCTACCGGCTGACCTCAAGGGAGGCGGACTGATGGCGCTGACCGCCAACCGTAAGGAAAACGGCACGCAGACCCCGGCCGCGCCGGCCGGTGGGGGCGGACTGCGCCGGCGTACCCGTCCCGACCCGGCCGCGCGCTCCCGCGGCGGGCAGCGCTTCCTGCTGCTCGGTCTGATCCTGGCCAGTGTCTACAGCCTGTTCCCCGTGTACTGGCTGATCATCGCCTCGACCAAGGACCGGGTGGGGCTCTACCAGAGCAACGGGCTGTGGTTCTCGGGTTGGCATCTCTGGGACAACCTGCAACAGGTGTTCACGTACGAGGACGGCATCTTCCTGCGCTGGACCGCCAACTCGCTCCTGTACGCCGGTGTCGGCTCGCTCGGCGGCACGCTCATCGCCCTCGCCACTGGCTACGGGCTGGCGCGCTTCGACTTCCCGGGGCGGAGCGCGGTGTTCGCCGCCGTGGTGGGGGCCTACCTGATTCCGATCGCACTGCTCACCCTGCCGCTGTACCTGCTCTTCTCGGCGATCGGCATGGTCGACACCCCGTGGGCGATGCTGATCCCGTGTCTGATCAACCCGTTCAGCGTCTATCTGGCCAAGGTGTACACCGAGGCCACGATCCCGTTCGAACTACTGGAGGCGGCCCGCATCGACGGTGCCGGTGAGCTGCGGATCTTCTTCAGCATCGTGCTGCGAATGATGACGACGGGCGGTGCGACGGTCTTCCTGCTCGCCTTCGTCAACACCTGGAACGCCTTCTTCCTGCCGTTGACCGTGCTGCGGGGCGAGGAGAACTGGACGCTCAACCTGGGTCTGTACAACTGGTCCGGGAAACGACTGGAGTCGGGCATCGACGTGACCAGCCTCGTCCTGACAGGTGCGCTTCTGTCCATCATCCCCATGGCCATCGTGATGATCGCGATGCGGCGCTACTGGCGGAGCGGCGTGACGCTGGGGGCCCTGAAGTGACCGTGCTGCACAATCCCGTCATCCGCGGTTTCGCCCCGGACCCCTCCCTGGTCCGGGCCGGCGACTGGTACTACGTGGCGACGAGTTCCTTCGAGTGGTTCCCCACGATCCCGATCCACCGGTCCCGGGACCTGGCGCACTGGGAGTACGCGGGTCACGTGCGGGGTGCGGTGCCCGGTGACTCGCTGGCCGGGGTCCCCGACTCCGGTGGCATCTGGGCTCCCTCGCTGAGCTGGGACGGGGAGCGGTTCTGGGTGGTGTACTCGGTCGTGCGCTCGGTGGGCACGCCGTACTTCGACACGGACACGTACGTCAGTACGGCCACGGAGGTCGGCGGCACCTGGACGCCGCCGCGGCGGATCGCCGGCCATGGGTTCGACCCCGCGCTCTTCCATGACGAGGGGCGGCTGTGGCTGCTCAACCTCCAGAACGACCACCGTCCGGGCGGTCGGCGGTTCGCCGGGATCGTGCTCACGGAGATCGATCGCGAGACGCTGGTGCCGGTCGGTGACACGCATCTGCTGGTGCAGCACGAACGGCTCATCGAGGGGCCGAAACTGGTCAAGCGGGACGGCTGGTTCCATCTCGTGCTGGCGGAGGGTGGCACGGGTGTGGAGCACGGGGTGCTGGTCGCGCGCAGCCGGGCGATCACCGGGCCGTACGAGCTGGACGGCCAGCCCTTGCTGACGACGCGTGACGACCCCGCGGTGCCGTTGCAGAAGGCGGGGCACGCGGAGCTGGTGGAGACGCCCGAGGGCGAGTGGGTGATGAGTCATCTCACGGCGCGGCCGTTGCGGACGCCGGACGGTCCGCGCTGTCCGCTCGGGCGGGAGACCGCGATCCAGGCGGTGACCTGGGACCGGGACGGGTGGCCGCGGTTGCGGCACGGCGGGTGGCATCCGGCGGTCGAGGTCGAGGTGTCGACGCCTCCCGTCGAGGCGGAGGCGGAGGCCGAGCCCGGCGCGGGCGGCGCCGAGCCCGGCGCGGATCTCGGCTGGCCCTGGAGCACCCTGCGCGGCCCGGTCGACCCGAGCTGGGCCGATGCCACCGTCCGGCCCGGCTGGATCAGGCTGCGCGGCCGGCACGGTCCCGAGTCGCGGTGGGCGCACAGTCTGCTGGCGCGGCGCATCACCGAGCACCGGGCGGAGGCCGAGGTCACCGTTCAGGCCGCGCCCCGCACCTTCACACAGGCCGCCGGGCTGGTCCTGAGGTACAACGCGGAGGCGTATCTGAGTCTCGACCTCACCTGGGCGGAGCCCGAGGGTGAGGGGCAGCGCGGGCAGCAGTGGCGCGGTGGGGGTCGTACGGTACTGAGGCTCGTGGAGCGGGAGGAGTTCGGGACCCGCCAGATGGCCGTCATGGAGGTGGACGCGAGCACGCCGTTGACGCTGGGCGTGACCGTCGAGGACGGCCTGGCGCAGTTCTGGTACGTGCGCGGGGGTGTGCGCGCCCTGGTCGGGCCGCCGCTTGACTTCACCAAGCTGTCGGACGACTACGGCTCCAAGCTGCGTTTCACCGGGGCGATGGCCGGTGTGCATGCGGTGGATCTCGTCGACGCGTTGTTCACGGCCGATTTCTCGGGATTCCGCCTCACCTGCTGGTAGCCCGGGGCGTGTTCGAAGTTTCGAAAGTCGGGGACCTGGCAGACCTGCGATCTCCGGCCTCTTCCGGACTCATTGTGGCGAACCTAGGGTAGGAAGCGCTTACTGTTTCCGCGCTGGTCGAAACTTTCATGGCCCTCGGGCGGGCCGGAGAGGTGGTTCCCGATGGTCCGAACGGGCGGAACGAGCGTGACCGCCGGACCGACCCTGGCCGTCGTGGCCCGTGAGGCCGGGGTGTCCGTGCCGACCGCGTCCAAGGTGGTCAACGGCCGGGAGGACGTGGCCCCGGAAACCCGCCGCCGGGTCACCGAGGCGCTGGACCGGCTGGGCTATGTCCGCAGGCCGCGCTTCGACGCGGCGAAGACACCCGGCCTGGTCGATCTGGTCGTGCACTCGCTGGACACCTCGTGGTCGGGTGCGGTGCTGCACGGGGTGGAGGCGGCGGCCCATGACGCGGGACTTGAGGTGGTGGTCTCGGCCGGGCTGACCCGGACGCGGGGCGGGCGCCCGGAGCGGGGCTGGCTGGACAAGCTCACCGCGCGCGGCTCGTCCGGGGTGCTGTTCAACCTGGCCGAGCTGACCGCGTCCCAGTACGCCTGGCTGGAGCAGCACCGCATCCCGTTCGTGATGATCGACCCGGTGCTGGAGCCCCCGCCCGGCGTGGTCTCGGTGGGCGCGGCGAACTGGCACGGCGGTGTGACGGCGACCGAGCATCTGCTGGCGCTGGGCCATGAGCGGATCGCGGTCGTCGCCGGTCATCAGCGCAAGATGTGCAGCACCGCCCGGGTGGCCGGGTACCGCTCGGCGCTCGCGTCGGCCGGAGTGCGGCACCGTCCCGAGTACGTCCGGCACGCGAGTTTCGACGAGGGGGTCGCCAGACGCCGGATGCTGGAACTCCTCGACCTGCCCGAACCGCCGACGGCCGTCTTCGTCTGCTCGGACCGGATGGCCCTCGGCGTCTACGAGGCGCTGGCGGAACGGGGAATGAGCGTGCCGGACGACATGAGCGTCGTGGGCTTCGACGATCTGCCGGAGGCCCGCTGGATCGCCCCGGCCCTGACCACGGTCCGCCAGCCGCTGTCGGAGATGGCGGCGACGGCACTGCGACTGCTGGTGCGGATGATGGACGGGGAGCGGCCGGAGAGTACGCGCACGGAACTGTCGACGCGGTTGGTGGAACGGGCGAGCACGGCCGTGCCGCGCACGCGCTCCCGCTGAGCCTTCACCTGGTCGGCCGAGCGGACCACGGTTACGGATGCCGGGCTGCGTGGGCGGCCAGGGCCTGTCCGGCGGATCAGGCCGGCTGCACGGCACGGCACTCCATCAGCGCAGGTGAGCGGGGTCCGGTGGGGGCGGCTGACAGGCGATGGAGGGAGTCGACGCGGGGCGTCGGTGACGGACGGCAGCACGGCGGATGCGGGTGCCGGGCCCCGCGACGCCGGGCTGGTCCGCCGGACAGGCCCTAGCGTCGAGGGGCCGGTGGACGGCAGGTCCAGCAGTTCGGGAGTGTCCGGAAGGAGCGTGGTCGGTGTGGCCCGTAACCGCCGTCTCATCCTGAGCTCGCCGTCGAGGGTCTGGGGCCTGCTGTCCGAGGGCCATCGCTACGGGGAATGGGTGTCGGGAACGCAGCAGGTCCTCGAGGCGGACCCGCACTGGCCCGACGTGGGCGCCCGTCTCCAGGTCCGGGTCGGGGTCGGGCCGCTGGTCCTCGACGACACCTGCGTCGTGCGGATCTGCGAACCGCAGCGCCGGCTGGAGCTGGAGGCCAAGGCGGATCCCTTCGGCGCGGCCCGGATCGCCATGCGGCTGATCCCCTGGGGCGAGAACACCCTCTTCACTCTCGACTGGCATGCCCTGCGCGGCCCCGGCATCCGGATGCACGGGCTTCCCGTCGACTATCTCGTCCGGATCCGCAACGGCATGATGCTCACGAAACTCGCCCGCATCGCGGTCCGCGAGGCCGAGGGCAGCACCGTCGCGGCCCACGCTCACTGAGCGGATCCGGCGCGCGCCGCCGACCTTGATCGCGTTGGACCGACAGGGTGGTTGATGCGCCGACCGGCCCGTCCGCCCTGGTGGCGGCGTTGATCGTTGCTAGCTTCGCGAGCTGTCCGAGGGTCCCGGGGGCATCGCGCCGAGGCGGGGCCATGGCCATCAGCTGAGGCGAGAGTCGAGAGGGACGGGTATGAGCGAAGAGCCGGACAGTCAGGCGGTTGCTCCGTTCAGGCGCAGGAGTTTCCTGGCGTCTGCCGCGCTGGCGGGCGGCGCGCCGGTCGCCGTTGCGGTCGCCGGTCCCGCGCAGGCCGCCGCGCCTGCGACGGGCGGTGCGCTCGCGGCGCCCGCCCGCGGGTCCGTGGCACGGCTGCTGGCCGTTCCCGCGGACAGCCGCGGGGTCAACTGGATCAGGTCGGCCCTTCAGGTGGCCGTGGGACTGGAACTCGCCACCATCCCGCCGTACTTCTGCGGCCTGTGGTCCGTGAAGGACCGCCGCAGCGAGGTCGCGCGGCTGATCCAGCGCATCGTCGGCGACGAGATGTACCACCTCGGCATCGTCTGCAACCTGCTGGTGGCCGTGGGCGGAAGGCCGCAGATCAAGGCCGCCGCGCCGGTCTACCCCGGCCCGCTGCCGGGCGGTGTGCGGGCCGGCGTGACCGTCTACCTGTCGGGCCTGACCAAGGCCTACGTACGCGATGTGATGATGGCGATCGAGGCCCCCGAGGAGTCGCTCGTCCGCAGCGCCCAGGCCTCACCCACCGTCGGCGAGTTCTACGAAGAGCTGCTGAGGGCGTTCCGGACGGTGCGACCCGAACTGTCCGCGCGGGGGCAGCTGTCGCAGTACGTCTTCTCCGACGACCTGTCGCCGATCGTCACCCCCGACCACGTCGAGCAGGCCGTCGAGATCATCATGGAGCAGGGCGAAGGCACCAGCAGCTCGCCTTCGGCCTCCTTCGAGGACGACCACCCGGCGCACTACTACGCCTTCGGCGAGATCTACCACGGCCGGGAGCTGCGCCGCACCGACCACGGCTGGAGTTACGTCGGCGCGCCCGTACCCTTCCCCGACGTACGCCCCATGGCCCCGATCCCGGCCGGCGGCTGGCCCGACCCGCCGGCCCGGGTGCGGCAGCTCCTGCACCACTTCGACGCCACCTACAGCACCGTGCTGGACACCCTCGACGCGGCCTGGGCGGGCGGCGGCCACCGCACCCTGGGCGCGGCCATCCACGCCATGCGCGGCCTGGAGCGGCCCGCCGTGGAACTGATGGAGACCCCGAACCCCTACGTCCCCGGCACCTACGGCCCCCAGTTCCGCGCGCTCCGCAAGCGGCTTCCGGCCTCCTGACCCGGACAAGCAGCTGTGGCGGCTCGGCCCGTAGACGGCGGGAGCGTGGGCCGGGTCGCCCTCTCACCGGCCCAGCCGGGCCGCCCAGTCGATGCCGCCGAGGAGGTGGGCGCGGAAGTCGGGGTCGTCGTAGGCCTCGGGGGCGTGGCCGAGGGCCGTGTAGAAGACGCGTCCGGCTCCCTGCTCACGGCACCACGCCAGCGGATGATCCTCGCCCATGCCGCCGCCCTCGTACGAGGACTCGTCGGCGCTGACCAACACCTGTACCGCGCCCCGGGGGTTGCTGCGGAAGTCGTACCACTCGTCGACGAAGTCCCATACGGCGGGCAGGTGCCGGGTGGCCGGGTGCTCGCGGTCCTCGACGAGCGCCTTGCCCGGCTGATAGTCGGGGTGCCGGTCGAACCGGGCGCCCAGCAGTTCGCCGTAGTACGGCCAGTCGTACTCGGTGCAGGCCGCCGCGTGCACCCCGACGAAGCCGCCGCCCGCCTCGACGTACGCGGCGAGCCGCTCGCGCCCGGCCGGGGTGAGCACCTCGCCGCTGGTGGAGAGGAAGACGACGGCGGCGTATCCGTCCAGGGGCCGGTCGAGGGCGGTCGGGTCCTCGGTGTGGTCGACTTCGAAGTCGGCGAGGGTACGTACGGCTTCGACGCCGGCCGGGATGGACGCGTGCCGGTAGCCGGTGGTCCGGGTGTGGACGAGGAGTCGTGCGGGCATGCGGCCGAGCCTAGGTGACCTGGGCGGACGCGCCCACTGCCGCACGTGGTCCGAAAATTTCGGACCACGTGCGGCAGCGGCGTCGACCGGTCCAACAACCCGGTTTGTTGGGCCGGTTCACCCACACGGGCAGACGACATCTCGCGACAATGCGTGCATGAACCATGACTGGCAGCGACAGATCCACGCGCTCCACGAGGAGTTGGTCCGGCGTGACGACCCCGCCGCCTGGGTGCGGGAGGCCGACGCGATGGATGCCTCACTGCGGTATCCCGGGTTCGCCCTGCGGGGGCCGGTGTTCGGCGTCGCCGTGCAGGATCCGGCGGCGGGGCCCGAGTGGCGGGTGCTGAAGCCGGTCGTGAACGGCATGCCGCAGGTGTGCCGGGACGCGCTGAACACGTATCTGTGGTTCCGCGCGAAGGACGACACCGACGATTCGGCCGTACGGCGTGAACTGCTCGCCGCCGTGGACGTGTTGAGCCGGGAGCCGGTGAACGAGGTCGAGGCGTGCGGTCTGCGGTACCGGATCGTGCGCGGGGACGAGTTCACGCGCTGCGACGACCAGGACGCGCTGGAGCCGCCCCGGCCCACCGACCCGGAACCCGCGGAACGGACCTGGGACCCGCGCGCCGACCACGCCCCCTCCCCCGACCTGGACTTCGTCCTCGACCCTGATTACCTGGACGGCGGCCCGATGGCGGGCGCCCTGCGGGCGGCGCTGCGGGACTTCACGTACCAGGGCATCCGGTTCCCGGCCCTGGTACGCCGTGACTCGGAACGGGCGGCGCTCTCGCACCCAGGGATCGTGCTGCTGCCCACCTGCTTCGGCGTGGTCGAGCGCGAACGCACCGGCTGGGAGCCGGCCCTCGCCCTGCAGTCCACCCCGCATGACGCCCGGCGGGTGCTGTACGACGCGCTGGGCGAGATGTGGCCCATGCTGTACCGGTTCGACGACGCGAGGAAGGCCGTGTACGCGAAGGCCGCCGAGGAGTTCCGGGCGCTCGAACGCGCCGACGAGGCCCGGGTGGAGGACCGGGTCTTCCGGATCTGCCGCGCCGAGCGCCTGCTCCGCATGGGCCCCGACGGCCCGGAGACCCCGCGTCCTTCGGACCTGGACGACTACGGCCCCATGAAGATCCATCCGACGATGCTCGACGACGGCACGCTCGTCCACGACGAGTGACCCGGTACCCGCCGTCCGGCGCACAGGTGTTCCATATCGCGCGCCGCTCTGCGTAGCCTCGGCTGCGATGAACGCCATTCCCGCGCTCCTGGACCATCTCGTCCTCGCGACCCCGGACCTGTCCGCCACGGTCGCCGACTTCGCCCGACGCACCGGCGTGACCCCGGCGCCGGGCGGCGTGCACATCGGGCTCGGCACCCGCAACTACCTGGTGTCGCTGGGCGGCGCGAGCTATCTGGAGATCATCGGTCCGGACCCCGAGCAGTCCACGCCGGGGCAGCCGCGCCCCTTCGAGGTCGACGGGCTCACCGCCGCGCGCACGGTGACCTGGGCGATCAGCCCGCTCGACCTGGACGCTGCCATCGAGGCCGCCCGAGCCCAGGGGTACGACCCCGGCGCGGCGCAGACGATGAGCCGCCGCAGACCCGACGGCACCCTGCTGCGGTGGCGGCTGACCGACGGCGACGACGCCCACCCCTCCGGCCTCGTGCCCTTCCTGATCGACTGGAGCGCCACGGTCCACCCCACCGCATCCGACCTGCCGGTCACCCCTCTGCTCTCGCTGTCCGCGAGCGCCCCCGACCCGGAGGAGATCCGCCCCCTGCTGTCGGCGCTCGGCACGGACCTCGACCTCACACGGGGTCCCGTGGGGATCTCGTTCACGGTGGACACGCCGAGGGGCCCGGTCACGTTCCATTAGGAGTCCGCTCGCGGTCCGATTCCTTCAAGACCGGCCGCCGCCCGGCTGTCTACGCTGGCCGCATGACTCCACGATTCGATGCCATCGGCCTCGTCGTCTCCGACATGGCCGCCTCTGTCACCTTCTACCGCCGCCTCGGGTTCGCGTTCCCCGAGGACGCCGAACACGAGCCCCACGCCGAGGCCGAGCTCCCGGGCGGGCTGCGCCTGCTGCTCGACACCGAGGCGACGGTGCGGTCCTTCCTCCCGCACTGGCAGCCGCCCAGCGGTGGCGGCCGCCACTCCCTTGCGCTGCGCTGCGACGACCCGACGGAGGTCGACGCCGTGTACGAGGACCTGGTCGGCGCCGGCTACCACGGCGAGCTCAAGCCGTGGGACGCCTTCTGGGGCCAGCGCTACGCCTGCGTGCACGACCCGGACGGCAACGGCGTCGACCTGTTCGCGCCCCTAACCGCCCCGCCGGCCGAGTAGCTCCCCGAGCGGCAGCCCCGCGAGTTCCTTGACGTCCCGGGCCAGATGAGCCTGATCGGCGAACCCCGTCCGCACGGCCGTCTCGGCGAAGCCCACGCCCTCACGGGCCAGCGCGAGAGCCCTTTGCAGCCGCAGGATCCGGGCGAGAGTCTTTGGACCGTACCCGAAGGCGGCGAGCGATCTGCGGTGCAACTGGCGTGCGCCGACGCCGAGTTCGTCGGCGGTGGCGGCGACCGGACGCCCGGCGTGGAGGGCCCCGACCAGCCTGTCCAGCAGAGGGTCTGATGGCGTCGCGCGTTCCAGTGCGACCTCTTCTAGCGCCGTGGCGGGGTCAGCGGCCGCCGCGACACGCCCTTGCAGCCGCCGCACCTCCGCCGCGGGCCACAACTCGGCCAACTCCACACGCTGGTCCCGCAGTTCATACGCCGGCGCCTCGAAGAAGGCAGGCGCGACACCCGGCCGGAACCGCAACCCCACCCAGGTACTCACCGCCCCCTCCGTGACGTACGCCCGAGTATCGGGCCCGGCAACGAGCAACCGCCCGTCGTGCCAGAGCAGATCCATACACCCGTCGGGCAGCACACGCCCGGGCCCGCCGGGCGCATTGGTCCACACCACAGCGCCGGGCAGCCGAGACTGCCACTCCGCGTACATACAAACGAGGCTACGCGGCCACCCCTTGAGGGGTGCGGGGAACTGCGCGACCAGCCACACCGAACCCGCACCCCGCGAAGCACCGCCCCCCGACAGCGAACCCCGCCCTACCCCACAACCCGCGCCCGATACTCCTGCGGACTGACCCCATAAACCCTCTTGAACGCACTGGACAACGCAAACGCGCTCCCATAACCAACCCGCCGGGCGATGGCATCCAACGTGTCCCCGGTGTCCCGCAACGCATCCGCCGCCAGTGCCAGCCGCCACCCGGTGAGGTACGTCATCGGCGGCTCCCCCACCAGCTCCGTGAACCGCCGCCCGAGCGCGGCCCGCGACACCCCCGCCTTGGCGGCGAGCGAGGCGACCGTCCAGGGATGCGCGGGATCGTCCTGGACCAAGCGCAGGACGCGCCCGACGACCGGGTCCGCCAGCGCCCGGTACCAGGCGGGAGCCTCCGCCTCCGGGCGGGAGAACCAGGCCCGCAGCGCGGCGATGACCAGCAGGTCGAGCAGCCGGTCCAGCACCACCTCCTGCCCGGGCTCGTCGCGGACGATCTCCTCCATGAGGTACGGCGTGAGCGGGCAGTCCCACACGTCGGCCGGGAGGCACAGCAGCGGCGGCAACGCGTTCAGCAGCCGCCCGCTGATCTCGCCCTGCCACAGATAGGTGCCGATCAGCATCACGGCCGACCCGTCGAGCCGATCACCCCAGGTGCGCACGCCCAGGTCCATAGAGCCGTTGAGGGAGCGACCGTCGGGGTAGCGGCACTCGGCGCCCGGCAGGATCAGGGCCTGGGGCGCGGTGCCGGGGTCGTCGGCGCAGGTGTAGGGGTCGGGGCCGCGGGCGATGGCGAGGTCGCCGGGGCGCAGCCGGATCCTCCCCCGGCCTTCGGCCGGGGGGAACCCCATCTCGCTTCGCTCGCCCTGGTCGGGGATCACCCAGGCGTCGCCGCGGACCATGACCATGACGGTGAGCGGGGCGCGGTCCTCGATACGGATGGACCAGGGCGGTTCGAAGCACGCGCGGATCATGAAGGCGCCACGCGCGCGTGGACCCTCCAACAGGCCTGCAAGGGCGTCCATGGCGTTCAGCGTAGACGGCCGCGCATGCGAATGAGCCGTTCGGCGATGGGCTGTTGGGACGCGCGGCCGTTGACTGGAGGCATGACGGAGAACGCAGCCGACACGGCGAACACGCAGCGGATGACGGTAGTGGTGACCGGGGCCTCGGGTCGTACGGGGAGCCGGGTGGCGCGAGCGACGCGCGGGGCGGGGCTCGCGGTGCGGGCCGCGTCCCGCGCGCAGGGCTTCGACTGGGAGGACCCGACGACGTGGGCTGAGACCCTGCGGGACGCGGACGCGGCGTATCTGATGTACCCGTCGGACGTGGGCTCCCCGGCGGCGGCCGAGGGCATCGGGGCGCTGGCGCGGGAGGCGGTCGGGCTCGGGGTGCGGCGGCTGGTGCTGCTGTCGGCGCGGGGGGAGGTCCAGGCGTTGCCGACCGAGGAGGCGCTGACGTCGTCCGGCGCGGACTGGACGATCGTACGGGCGTCGTGGTTCTCGCAGAACTTCAGCGAGGGGCCGCTGGTGGAGGGGATGGTCCACGGGGAGCTGGTGTTCCCGGCGGGCGAGGTGCGGGAGCCGTTCGTCGACGTGCGGGACATCGCGGACGTGGTGACGGCGGTGCTGACGTCCGGTGACCGCTACGTGGGGCGGACACTGGAGCTGACCGGGCCGCGGCTGCTGTCCTGGCGGGAGGCGGTCGCGGAGATCTCCGGGGCGACGGGCGACACGATCACGTACACACCGGTCCCGACCCGGGCCTACGGCGAGGCCCTGACCGGCTTCGGGGTGCCGCCGGAGGAGGCCGAACTCCTGATCGAGGTCTTCGACACCCTCATGGACGGCCGCAACGCCCATGTCACGGACGACGTCCAGGAGGTACTGGGCCGGGCGCCGCGCGACTTCGCCGACTTCGCGCGGGAGGCCGCGGCGGCGGGGGCGTGGAAGGCCTGAACGCCCGGCCACGGCCGGGCTAGGAGTCCTCGGGCTTGTGCGGAGGGTGGTGGTGGGTGCTCTTGGCGTGGGTGCGCAGCCGCGAGGTGACGTCCTCCGGGGGGAGGAAGCGGGTCCAGCGCTCGGGGAACTCCGACGGCATGTCCGGGTCCTCGGGGTCGTGGTCGTGGGCCGCGGCGGCCCGGGCGACGTACTCGGCGACCTGGGCCTCGCGCAGCCGTTCGTTGGCGGCGCGGGCCGCGGCCGTCGCGGCGGCCGGCCAGACCCGGTCGATCGCGGCGTTGACCGCGGCTCCGACGAGCACGGCGAACGCGGACACGCCGATCCACAGCATCACGGCGACGGCGGCGGCGAGGGAGCCGTAGATCGACGCGCCCTCGATCGTGTTCGTCAGGTAGATGCGCAGCAGGAAGCTGCCCAGCACCCACATGCCGAGGGCGACCAGCGCACCGGGCACGTCCTCGATCCAGGGGGAGCGGACCGGCACGGACACGTGGTAGAGCGTGGTCAGGAAGGCGATCGACAGGACGATCACGACGGGCCAGTAAAGGACCTGCACCAGGGTCTCCGACCAGGGCACGATCCGTACCACCGCGTCCGGTCCCGCCACCATCAGCGGCAGTGCCACCGAGCCGATCAGCAGGGCCGCGATGAACAGCGCGAACGCCACCAGCCGGGTCTTGACGATGCCGCGGACGCCGTCGAGGCCGTACATCACGGTGATCGTGTCTATGAAGACGTTCACCGCGCGCGACCCCGACCACAGCGCGAACAGGAAGCCGACGGAGATGACGTCGGGACGACCGCCGTGCATCACGTCGTCCAGGATCGGCTGGGCGATCTGGCGCACGCCCTTGTCGGACAGGACGGTGCGCGAGGCCTCGATGAGGTTGGCCTCCAGGCTGCTGATGGTGTCGGTGCCGGTCCAGTCGTCGACGTAGCCGAGGAGGCCGATCATGCTGAGCAGCAGCGGCGGCACGGACAGCAGCGTGAAGAACGCGGCCTCGGCGGCGAGTCCCAGGATGCGGTACTCGATGCAGGAGTTGACGGTGTCCTTGATCAACAGCCAGGCGGTCCGGCGCTTCGAGACGTTCCGGTAGAGGACCCGCGCCCGGTGGAGGCGCCCGGAGGGCTGCTGAGGGGACGATTCACTTGCTGGCTGCACGACCTAAAGGTATCCGCCGTGCGGGGGCGCACTCACCGCGGCGCCGGGTGCGATCCTCGCCGCCTGCCCGGTCCCCCTCGCCGGGGCCGTGTCACGGTGGAGACCGACGCCTCGTGGAGGGATAGGTTCACAGCCATGGCAGGCAGCACGCACACCGTGACCAACCAGCCCCCGCCCCTTGTCGGGTACGACGCCTACACCTCCGACCGCGCCCTGAGCGAAGCCGTCGAACGTCACCTCGACCCGGAGCTGCTGGACGAGGTCCGGGGCGAGCTGGCGGCGCTCGGGAAGACCAGCGGGTCGGCGCAGGTGCAGGAGTGGGGGGTGCTGGCCAACGAGCACCCGCCGACGCTGCGCACCCATGACCGCTACGGCCACCGGATCGACGAGGTCGACTTCCATCCGGCCTGGCACCGGCTGCTCGGCAAGGGCGTCGCGGCGGGGCTGACCGCGGCCTGGGCGCGTCCCGGCGGCCACGTCCGACGGGCGGCGGCTTTCCTCCTCTGGACCCAGGTCGAGGCCGGCAACGGCTGCCCGCTGTCCATGACCCACGCCGCCGTCCCCGCCCTGCGCACGGATCCCGGCCTGGCCGCCGAGTGGGAGCCACGGCTGACGTCCATGATCTACGACCGTGAGCTGCGGCCCGCCGGGCGGAAGGCCGGAGCCCTGTTCGGGATGGGCATGACGGAGAAGCAGGGCGGCAGCGACGTGCGCGCCAACACGACGGCCGCCACCCCGCTCGCCGAAGCAGGCACGTACACGCTGACCGGCCACAAGTGGTTCTGCTCGGCGCCGATGTCGGACGGCTTCCTGGTCCTCGCGCAGGCGCCCGCGGGGCTGACCTGCTTCCTCGTCCCACGCGTACTGGAGGACGGCAGCCGCAACGTCTTCCTGATCCAGCGTCTCAAGAACAAGCTGGGCAACCGCTCCAACGCCTCCGCCGAGGTCGAGTTCGACGGGACCTGGGCGCGCCGGGTCGGTGAGGAGGGCCGCGGGGTGCGCACCATCATCGAGATGGTGGCGGCGACCCGCCTCGACTGTGTCCTCGGCTCGGCGGGCCTGATGCGGCAGGCCGTCGCGCAGGCGGTCCACCACTGCGCCCACCGGGAGGCGTTCGGCGGAAAGCTCGTCGACCGGCCCCTGATGCGCAACGTCCTGGCCGACCTGGCCGTCGAGTCCGAGGCGGCGACGGTCCTCGCACTGCGCCTCGCCGCCGCCTACGACGACGGCGGCGAACAGGAGCGCGCCCTGCTGCGGATCGCGGTACCGGCCGCCAAGTACTGGGTGACCAAGCGCTGCACACCCCTCACGGTCGAGGCCGCCGAATGCCTGGGCGGCAACGGCTACGTCGAGGAGTCCGGCATGCCCCGCCTGGTCCGCGAGTCCCCCCTGAACTCGATCTGGGAGGGTGCCGGCAACGTCCAGGCGCTGGACGTCCTGCGCGCCCTGCAACGCGAGCCCGCCGCCCTCAACGCCTACCTCCAGGAAGTGGGCAAGGCCCGCGGCGCCGACCACCGCCTCGACACGGCGATCAAGGCCCTCCTGACAGAACTGGCCGACCTGGAGGGCATCGAGGGACGGGCCCGGCGGCTGACGGAGCGACTGGCACTGGTCCTTCAGGGCTCCCTGCTCGTCCGCTTCGCTCCCCCGGAGGTGGCAGACTCCTTCTGCGCGTCGCGCCTGGGCACCGACGGAGGCCTTGCCTTCGGCACACTGCCCCACAACCTCGCTCAGGTGGCCATCGTGAACCGGGCGACGCCGGTGAGCTGACCGACCCAGGGGCGCGGGG
>CBFGZZ010000014.1:0-50685 GCA_965653385.1 uncultured Streptomyces sp.
CGCCGGTCCCCCCCGCCCCCGGCCCCCCCTCCCCCACGTCCTCGGGGTGAAGGGCCGTCAGGTGGCTGCGGGCGCGGCCGGCAGCACGTGGTCGCCGACCTTGTCCGTGCTCAGGCACAGGGAGCAGACGACGGCGTCGTGCGTCTGGCAGGCGGCCACGTCGGGGCGCTCGAACTGCTGCCGGCAGACGTGGCAGTCGTACGTGACGGCGCTGGGGTTGCCGTCCTCGTCCAGGAGCGGCTCGGCGATGCCGTCGTCGGTGCGGCGCAGGTAGTACTTGCCCTTGGTGACGAGCGCCATCAGCGGGGTGAGGACGAAGGCGATGAGGGCGGCGGCGACGGGCGAGTACGGCTGGAGGGTGTCGCCGAGTGCGTGGAAGTACATGGCGATGGAGAGGCCGGAGGCGGCGACGAAGGCCACCACGCCCACGGGGTTGACGGCGTAGAGCATGCCCCGGCGGAACTCGGGCTGGAGCGGGGAGAGCTTCAGCAGGTACTTGTTGACTCCGATGTCGGTGGCGACCGTGACGACCCAGGCGATGGCGCAGTTCGAGTAGAAGCCCAGGATGCCGTTGAGGAAGCTGAACATGTCGGCCTCCATCAGCGCGAGCGCGAAGGCCAGGTTGACCAGGACGAAGACCATGCGGCCCGGGTAGCGTCCGGTGACCCGGGTGAAGGAGTTCGTCCAGGCCAGGGAGCCGGAGTAGGCGTTGGTCACGTTGATCTTGATCTGGCTGATCACAACCAGCGCCACGGCCAGCGGTACGACGATCCAGGACGGCAGCATCGCGTCGAAGGCGTGCTTGAACTGCTGGATCGGCTCGGGCGCGGCGGCGGGACCGACCTCGGCGAGGATGTACACCGCGAGGAACACGCCGATGGCCTGCTTCAGCGCGCCCAGCACCACCCAGCCGGGCCCGGCCATCACGACGGCCGTCCACCAGGCGCGCCTGTTCGCCTCGGTCTTGGGCGGCATGAAACGCAGGTAGTCGATCTGCTCGCCGATCTGCGCGATCAGGGAGAGACACACGCCCGCGCCGAGCAGTACGGCCGCGGTGTTGACGCCGCCCTCGCCGTCGGTGCCGGCGTAGGCGAGGAAGCGGTCGACGGTCCCGGGATCGGTGGCGACCAGGTAGACCAGCGGGCCGACCATCAGCAGCAGCCAGATCGGCGTCGTCCATACCTGGAGCGTGCTCAGCGCCTTCATGCCGTAGATCACCAGCGGGATCACCATGAGGGTGGAGACCAGGTAGCCCAGCCACAGCGGCATTCCGAGGCCGAGCTTCAGGCCCTGGGCCATGATCGAGCCTTCGAGGGCGAAGAAGATGAAGGTGAAGCTGGCGAAGATGACACTGGTGAGGACCGAACCGAAGTAGCCGAAGCCGGAACCGCGGGTGATGAGGTCCAGGTCGATGTTGTATCGGGCCCCGTAGTAGGCCAGCGGGAATCCGGTCACGAAGATGACGACGGCCGCGACGGCGATGGCGAGCAGCGCGTTGCCGGTGCCGTGGGCCAGGCCGATGCCGGCGCCGATGGAGAAGTCCGCCATGTAGGCGATGCCGCCGAGCGCGGTCGTCGCCACCACCATCGGGGTCCAGCGGCGGTAACTGCGCGGTGCGAAACGGAGGGTGTAGTCCTCCAGAGTCTCCTTCACCGCCTGGTCGGCGGATGGTGTCGGGTCTGCCGCAGCCGACCGTGACTCTGTGGTGCTCATGTCACGCCTCCCGGTGGCGCTCGGTTCGGGTGGTGGGGGATGTGTGGGAGCCCCGCTTGACGTCGTCGGCAGGACGGGGGAGCCGACGGTTCGTCATGAACCGCCCAAGGGGCCTGTATACGACTCGGATCCCACGGGCCGCCACGTTAGAAAGCGGTTGTTTCAGTGGGGGCCGACTGATGTGAACGGGAAGTTTCCTGGACCTCACCCTGCGCTGCCGTACGCCGCGCCACGATGCCCGGCTCAGCTCTGCCGGCTCGGCCCGACTCGGCCTGGCCCGGCTCGGCCCGGCTCGGTTCAATCCGTTCGGGGCCGTCCCATTAAGGTCGTCCGATGACGAGTAGCAGGTTGTCGCGTGCCCACGTCATCGACGGCACCCCTCCGACCACGGCATCCGACAACTGGCGGGACCGCCTACGCCTGTTCGGGTACGCCGGAGGCCCTCGCACCGACACCCGCGAACGTCTTGTTCCGCCCTTCCCCGAGCCGGCGCGGTCGCATCGGGCCGCACAGGCGATGAGCTGGCTGGGACCCGCACTCGTCGCCCTCCTCGCCGGGGCGCTTCGCTTCTGGCACCTGGGAAACCCCCGGACCCTCGTCTTCGACGAGACCTACTACGCCAAGGACGCCTGGTCCCTGCTGAAGTTGGGCTACGAGGGCACCTGGCCGGACCGCAAGGTCGCCGACCCGCAGATACTCGCGGACCCCCAGGTGATCCCGCTCTCCGACACCGGGGTCTTCGTCGCGCACCCCCCGATGGGAAAGTGGGTGATGGCCCTCGGCGAGTGGGGCTTCGGTCTCACCCCGTTCGGCTGGCGCTTCATGACGGCCGTCCTCGGCACGCTCTCCGTGCTGATGCTGTGCCGAACAGGCCGCCGCCTGTTCCGCTCGACGGCACTGGGCTGCCTGGCCGGCGCGCTGATGGCCGTGGACGGTCTGCACTACGTGATGAGCCGGACGGCTCTGCTCGACCTCGTGGTGATGTTCTTCGTGCTGGCGGCGTTCGGATCCCTGCTGATCGACCGCGACCACGCACGGGCCCGGCTCGCGGCGGCCCTGCCCGTCGGCGAGGACGGCCGCGCCCGCCCGGACGCGCTCACCGGCGACCGCGCCGGGACGGGACTGCGCCCGTGGCGGTTCGCCGCCGGCCTCTTCCTGGGACTCGCGGCCGCCACCAAGTGGAACGGCCTGTACTTCCTCGCCTTCTTCATGGTTCTGACGCTGCTGTGGGACGTCGGCGCCCGTCGCGTGGCGGGGGCGCGGCGGCCGTATCCGGCCGTTCTGCGCAAGGACCTCGGCCGGTCGGTGCTGTCGGTGGTGCCGGTCGCCGTGGTGACGTATCTGCTGACGTGGACCGGCTGGTTCCTGTCCGACAACGGCTACGCGCGCCACTGGGCGGACGGCCGCGGCGGCACCTGGTCGTGGATCCCGGCGCCGCTGCGGAGCCTGTGGCACTACGAGTACGGGGTCTACCAGTTCAACGTCGGGCTGCACTCCTTCCACAAGTACGAGTCCAACCCCTGGAGTTGGCTCGTCCTCGGCCGCCCCGTCCTGTTCGACTACGAGTCGGTGCCGGCCGGGCGGGACGGCTGCGGCGCGACCGCCGACTGCTCACAGGCGATCCTCGCGCTGGGCACACCGCTCCTGTGGTGGTCGGCGTGCGGCGCGCTGCTGTATCTGCTCTACCGCTGGGCCCTGCGCCGCGACTGGCGGGCCGGCGCCGTCCTGTGCGCGGTCGGCGCCGGCTATCTGCCCTGGTTCCTTTACCAGGACCGCACGATCTTCTCCTTCTACGCGGTCGTCTTCGTGCCATACCTGTGCCTCGCCGTGTCGATGGCGATCGGCGCGCTGCTGGGGCCACGGAGCGCGAGCGAGAAACGTCGCATGTGGGGTGCCGTGCCGGCGGGCACGCTGGTGCTGCTGATCGCCTGGAACTTCATCCACCTCTTCCCGATCTACACCGGGCAGACGATCCCGTACGCCGACTGGCACGCCCGGATGTGGTTCGACACCTGGATATGAGACAGCTGATCGAGCACGGCCTGCGCCGCGCCGGCCACCACAGGTTCGCCGGAGCAGTTGATGGTGTTGGTGGCCGGGCGCAGATAGGCCCTGCAGGCGTCCGAGCCGGATTCACGGCCGCAGCCGAGATTCCGCCGCCGGCCCTGCGGCGGATCCGAGAGCTGCACCCGGGCGGGACCGTGCGCAGCAGGGACCTGGACGTGGACGAGGTGACCGACACGGCCGCACCCTCACCCTGGTCGAGTCCGGCGTCGGCGTCAGTGTCGTGACGGACCTGATGCTGCGGCTGCGCCCGTCCCGCCTCGACGTGCCGCGAGCCTCCGCCGGCCGGCTGCCCCACCACGACACGGTCGTCGGCCCAGCGGTCCACGACCGGCGCAAGTGAGGTCAGGCACCTGCGCGCGCGCCCGTGAACAGGTCGGACGGGAGGTCGCAGTGCAGAGCGCTGAGGCGGCTCGCGCGCAGTTCGTCCCGGGTTCGGGAGCGCTGGATCTTGCCGCTCGTGGTCCGGGGCACGCTCATCGGACCGACGACCACGACCTGGACGGCGAGGCGCAGTTCCTGGGCCAGTCGCCGTCTGATGAGGTCGGCGAGAGCCGCGGGCGTACGGCCGTCGAGATGCAGCGGGCGGACCTCCTGGACCAGGACGACGTGCTCCCGCCCCGAGGCGTCGGGCAGGGTGAAGGCGGCGCAGGGGCCGGTCGCGGGGTCGGCCGACTCGCTGACGCGCTCGATGTCCTGGGGGTGGATGTTGCGGCCGTTGGCGATGATCAGGTCCTTGGCGCGGCCGGTGACGAAGAGTTCACCGTCCTGGAGGAAGCCGAGGTCACCGGTGCGCAAGAAGGGGCCCTCGCCGTCGGCCGTCATGGCGGCGAACTGCTCGGCGGTGGCCTGCGGGCCCCCGAGGTAGCCGTCGGCCACGCTCTCGCCGGACACCCAGATCTCCCCGATGTGCCCCTCTTCGAGGGGATGCGCGGTGTCGGGGTCGACGATGCGGACGTCGGCGCCGACGGGCCGACCACAGCCGACGAGATCCACTCCGTCCGCTGCGGGCACGGCCAGGCCGGTCTCCAGCGCGTCCCGGTCGAAACGGCCCAGGGCCGGCCCCTGGCCGCAGGGCGTGCCGGTGACCATGAGGGTCGCCTCGGCCAGGCCGTAGCTGGGCGCCCAGATGTCCGACTCGAAGCCGACCGGGGCGAGTCGGCGTGCGACCGCGTTCAGGACCTCGGCGCGGACGGGCTCGGCGCCGTTCAGCGCGAACCGCAGGCAGCCGAGGTCCAGGTCCGGGTCGAGGTCGGTGAGCCGGGTGTTCTTGAGGCTTCTCAGCAGCCAGTCGTATCCGAAATTCGGGGCGAACGTGTAGAACGCCCGGTACCGGCTGATCATCTGGAGCCACAGCCGCGGATGGGCGACGAAGGACACCGGCGAGCAGAACACGAGATTGCCGTAGCTCGCGAGCGGGCTGAGCAGCATGCCGACCAGGCCCATGTCGTGGTAGTGCGGAAGCCATCCCGCACCGGTCGGTGCCGGGTCGAGGCGCAGTTCGTCCAGGATGTGTGCGGGGGCGAGGAGTTCCCTGATCGACAGCAGGTTGTGCAGCAGGTTCCCGTGGGTGATGACGACACCGCGCGGTTCGCTCGTCGACCCGGAGGTGTACTGGACGTAGGCGGTCGCCGACGGTTCCAGCGCGGCCGGCGCCCAGGTGCCCGGGTCCGGCAGCCCGGCGCTGTCCGTGGCCACGCACTCGGCCGGCGGCGCCGGGGCCAGGCCGGCGAGCCAGGAGGCGAGGGCGGGCTGGTGTGCGGCGTCGCTCAGGACCAGGCCCGCTTCCGCGTCACGGATGATGCCCGCGGCGCGCTCCAGGGCCCGCCGGTCGGTGTCCGGCAGGGGAGCCGGGACGGCGACCCGCCCCGCGTACAGACAGCCGAGGAAGACCGCGAAGAACTCCAGGCCAGCCGGGTACATCAGCATCACACGCGCCCCGGGCGGCGTACGGTCGGCCAGCCACGCTCCCACCGCCCTGGCCCGCGCGTCGAGCTGGGCGTAGCCGAGGCGTTCCACCTCGACGAGCTCGTCGCGCACGCTGTCCACCCGCGCGTACCAGCGGGTGTCGCCCAGGATCCAGACCTTCTCGCGCAGAAACCGGACGAGTTCACTCACCGCCGGCCCCGATCCGCCCGGACAGGGCCTCCTCGACGTACGAGACCACGGAGCCGACGGTGTGCAGCTCCCAGGCGACCTCGTCGGGGATCCGCACCCCGAACCTCTCCTCGGCGGCGACGGTCGTCCGCACCAGGACGAGCGAGTCGAGGCCCAGGTCCGCGATGAACGCCGTCTGCTCGTCGACCAGTTCGGGGTCGACGTCGCCGAACTCGGCGAGCATCGCCTTCAGTTCGGCCAGAATCTCGGAGCGCCTCACCGGAGGGCCACCCTCTTGCGCGGGACGTCCCAGGCGACGGGCAGGACGCTGAGCCCGCGTTCGAACATGCTGGGCCGCCAGCGCGGTGTGCCGTCCGGCCGCAGGCCGGGCAGTCTGCGCAGCACGGTGGTGACGGCGGCCTCGGCCGTCATACGACCGATATGGGCGCCCAGGCAGTAGTGGGCGCCGTGGCCGAACGCGAGATGGCCCGGCGCGGTGCGGTACAGGTCGAGGCGGTCGGGATCGGGGAAGCGCGCGGGGTCCCGGTTGGCCGCGCCGAGGCACAGGAACAGGGAGTCGTCCGCGGGGACGGTCACCTCGCCGAACTCGACGGGTTCGAGGGTGCCCCGCCAGCTCGTGAACGGCAACGGGCTCTCATAGCGGAGCAGTTCGTTCATGCCCGTCCCGATGAGGGTGGGGTCGTCTCTGAGCGCGGTGAGCTGGTCGGGGTGGGCGAGCAGGGCGTGCAGGCTGTTGCCGACGCTGTTGATGCTGGGGTCCTGGCCCGCCACGAGCATCATCATGACCTGGCCGTGCAGTTCGTCCTCGCTGATCAGACCGTCCTGGTCGCGGGCCCGCACCAGCAGTGAGATCAGGTCGTCGCCGGGGGAGCGGCGCTTGTCGGCGACGGCCGCGCGGACGAACGCGTCGACCTCGTGGGCGAGCGCCGCGACGTAGGGGACGTCGTTGTTCCACTCGGCGGTACGCCAGATCATCGCCCGCAGATGGTTCATCTGGGGCGGCGTGGCGCCGAGGACGGAGAACAGGACGTTGCCGCCCAGCGGATAGGCCACCGCGGCCATGAGATCACCGCGGCCCCGGTCCACGATCCGGTCGATCCGGGCGTCGACGATGCGCTGCACCCGGGTGCGCCACTGCTCCTGCCGGGCGGGCGTGAAGAACGGCCGCATGATCGCCCGCAGTTCGCCGTGGCGCGGGTCGTCGCTGTCCAGAAGATGCACGAACAGCCGTTCCCGCAGCTCGGACGGCCAGTGCCGTAGCCACATCAGACCGGCCGGGACGCGCTTGCTGTCACAGGTCACGCGCGGATCGGTGTGCGCCGCGCGGACGTCGTCGTAGCGGGTCAGAAGCCAGCCCGGACCGTCCGGGCTGATCACCCGGGTCACCGGACGGTGCTCACGCAGCCAGCGCAGCGTCGGGTACGGGTCGTGGTGGAACGCCGCGGTGAACGGCGCCGGCAGCCCACCGGGCAGCTCCTCGGGCGGCCAGCCCGGCGGGTACTCCCGGACGGCCTCCACCCTCGGCCTCGGTACCGCGGGGACGTACGTGACGGCAGCCTCGGCAGGCGGCGCGGACCGGGCGACGGACACGCCCTGGAGGCGGCTGGTGCGCAGCATCGGGTAGTTGAGCTCGCCGAACCGGTCGCCGCTCAGGCCCGGCCCGCCGTGGTTGGACAGGAACGGAACGCCCGAGAGGTGCGAGTCGTTCACCCGCAGCTGCCCGCACGAGCGGACGTCCCGGACGAACCGGTCGATGACCTCCTCGGACCGCGTCCACAGGGAGTTGCGCAGTCCGTACGTACCGGTGGCGACGAACGACACCATCTCGGTGAGGAGTTCGGCGTCGTCACCGACGGGGTGCGGGACGGCCAGGGTCAGCAGCGGGAAGAACGTCTCGTAGCGGACCGAGCGCAGCTCCCGCGCCCGGCCGAGCCCGTCGACCCGGACCAGCGCCGGCTCCGCGAAGACGGCGACGTCGCTCTCGTGGCCGTGGACGTCCAGATGGCGTCCGCCGGTCAGCAACCGGGCGCCCGCCCGCCGGGCGTCGGCGAGAGTGGCGTCGTACCCCGCGGTGTTGGGCGTCGCGGCCAGCACCACCTCGGGGTCGTCCGGGAAGCCGGGCCGCAGGGCTCTGACCCGCTCGGTCAGCCGGTCGGTGAGTTCGTCGGCGATCTCCGGGTGGACCAGCGCGACGTTGGGCGCGCAGCAGATCTGGCCGCTGCCGTGGTACGACTCCATCAGCGCCGCCACGGCACGGTCGAGCGGCGCGTCCCGCCAGACCACGACCATGTCGTTGCCGCCGAGTTCCAGGATCGGCTTCTTGCCCGCGGCGAGACACGCCTTCTCCAGCTGCTCGCCGCGGATCGAGTCGCCGAAGTACAGCACGTCGTCCACAAGCGGGCTGGCCAGCCACGCGTCCAACGCCTGTGCGGGGTCGGTGCACAGCGCCGACAGCACGCCCGGCGGGGCGCCGACGTCGGCGAGCGCGGGCGCGGCGATGCGTTCCAGCAGGTACATGGCGGCGATCGGGGCGTGCCGGGACAGCCGCACCACCAGCGCGTTGCCGGCCAGGACCGACTGGAACGCCGCGCCGACACTCAGCGCCGGGGTGTTCTGCGGCGGCTGGACGCACACCACACCGTCCGGTACCCGGCGCAGCACCACCGACCGTCCCTCGGCCGTGTGCCGGGTCTCCATCTGCCCCAGACACCACCGGGTGGTCTCCGGGCCGAAGAAGGTGAGGAGGTCGGCGACCTCCGAGCGGGCCAGCCGCACCGGGTGCCCTTCCTCCACCAGCAGCCCGGACAGGGTGTCCGCGTGCTCTCGCAGCCTGGCCCGGAACGCCTCGGCGAGCGTGGCGCGCCGGTCCGACGGGCCGCCACCCCACTCGGCGGCCGCGTCCCGTGCGGCCCGCAGCGCCGCATCGAGGTGGTCGGGGCCGGCGAGGGCGCAGCGGCCGAGGATCGCCTCCGGGTGGGCGTCGGGGCTCATCCGCCCGCTGTTGAGCGCGTTGCGGTAGCAGGTGGCGCCTACGGGATCGTCGATGAGCGCGCTCGCGCGGACCGCGTAGACCCAGTCGGTGGGGTAGGGGACGGTGGCGCCGCCGATGAGCGGGCCGAAGCTGAGCATGCCGTCGGCGCCGTCCGTCGCCGGGCCGTCGGTCTCCTGACAGGTCACCATGGCAGGCCTCTCTTTCAGCCGTTGGCGGTGTCGGTGGTGCGGACGCCGAGGCGCAGCAGCACATGGCGGGCGAGGTCGGTGAGGGTGATGCCGCCCTGGAGGAGTTCCATCGGCGGGATCTCGACGTCGAGGCGTTGCCGCAGTGTCGTGAGCAGTTCGGCGGCCATCAGGGAGTCGACGCCGTGGTCCTGAAGCGGCTGTCGTGGATCGAGGCGTGCGACGTCGCTCTGGAGGATCCGGGCCAGCAGTTCGGCGAGTGTGGCGCTGACGGCATGGAGCGCCTCGTCCGCACTGAGTCCGGCCAGGGCGGCCACGAGGTCCTGCCGGGAGTGTCCGCCGAGTTCACCGTCGGCGGGCAGCAGTGCCGCGAAGCGGGGTGCCGCCAGGGTGGGCAGCAAGGTGCGCAGCCGGGACCACTCGTAGCGGCCGACACCGGCGACGGGGCTACCGCACGCCGCCAGAGTCTCCAGGGCGTCCAGCGCCTCGCGGGAGCCGACCGGCGCGGTCCCGAGGGCCTCCATGGCCGGCGCCAGGCCCTCGCGGACGATGTGCCCGTGGCCCCCGAGGGCGCCCCACGCGACGGCGAGCGTCGGCTGCCCGGCGCCGTGCCGTCGTCGGGCCAGCGCTTCGGCGAACAGGTTTCCGCCGACGTAGGCGGACTGCTTGATGTTCCCGACGGACGCGGAGAACGAGGAGTACAGCCAGAACAGGCCCAGTTCGCGGTCCCGGGTCAGGGCGTCGAGGACCACCGCGCCGGCCACCTTGGGGGCCAGGACCGCCCGGATCCGTTCGTCGGTCAGCTCGGTGAGGGGCGCGTCGTCCAGCGTCATCGCCGCATGGACGACCCCCGCGAGCCGATGCCCGGTGGCGTCGACGCGGCCGATCACGTCGGCCATCGCGTCGGCGTCGGTGACGTCGGCGGCGTACGGCGTGGCCGTCACACCCAGTTCGGCCAGCCCGGACAGCACGGCCGCCGCCTCGGGACCGTCGGCGCCGCGCCGGGACACCAGGGCGAGATGACGGGCACCGCGCTCGGCGAGTCGGCGGGCGGTGGCGGCGCCGAACCCGCTCAGCCCACCCGTGACGAGATAGCTGCCGTCGGGATCGAGCGCGGGCGGCTCCGGCCGGGTGCGGACGGGAACCGGGCCGTCCGCGGGATCGAGGCTGACGACGACCTTCCCGATGTGCCGAGAGTGCTGGAGGAGCGCGAAGGCCTCCTTGACCCGGGCCGCCGGGAACACCGTGTGCGGCAGCGGCCGGTAGCGGCCGTCCGCCACCCGCACGGCCACCTCGGCCAGCAGCCGCCGCCCGGCCACGAGTCCGGCCTCGTGGTTCAGCAGGGCGGTGACATCGACGCCGAAGAAGGCGATGTTGCGGCTGAACGGCCGCATGAGCAGCGGCTTGTCGGCGTAGATGTCCCGCTTGCCGAGTTCCACGAACCGGCCGCCGGGCCGCAGGATCTCCAGGCCCCGGTCGATGGCCTGCCCGGCCAGCGAGTTGACGACCACGTCGACCCCGCGCCCGCCGGTGATCCGCAGCGCCTGGTCGGCGAATTCCAGGGTCCGGGAGTCCAGCACGTGCTCGACGCCCAGGGCCCGCAGGAGGTCACGCTTGGCCGGGGTGCCAGCGGTGGCGATCACCGTGGCACCCACCAGGCGGGCGTACTGGATCGCCGCCAGCCCGACCCCGCCGGCGGCGCCGTGCACCAGCACCGTCTCCCCGGCCGCCAGGCGGGCCAGGTCGCGCAGCGCGTAGTGGACCGTCAGGAAGGCCACCGGCAGGGTCGCGGCCGCCGTGAGAGCGAGACCGTCGGGCACCCTCACCACGGCTGACGCGGGCGCCACCGTGTGCGAGGCCAGACAGCCCGGCACGACCGTGCACACCCGGTCGCCGACGGCCGGACCGTGCACGCCTTCGCCCACGGCCGTGACGATCCCGGCGCATTCGAACCCGGGACCCTTCTCGCTGGGCCCGGCTTCGGTGGCTTCCGGGGGCAGCAGCCCGGTCGCCTGCATGATGTCCCGGTAGTTGAGCGCGGCGGCGCGCACCGCGATCACCACTTCGCCCACCCCGGGGGCGACCGGCCCGGTTCTCGTCCAGACCGGCTCGTACGACAGCCCGGGCGCGCCGATCTCCAGGGCGTAGGGCTCGTCCCCGCTCGGCACGGTGTGCTCGCCGCAGGGGAGTTCGCGTTCCCGGGGGACGAAACGGCCGCGCGAGGTGAGCACGATCTCGTCCTCACGTGCCGTGGCGCCGGTGTCGTGGGCGGACGGGGTGACGGGTTCCAGCAGTTCGAGGGCCAGCCGGTGCGCGTCGGCCGCGGGGTCGCCGAGGCGCTCCAGGGACAGCCGGGTCACCCGCAGACCCGGATGTTCGTTGGCCAGGGTGCGGGCCATGCCCCAGGCGGCGGCGTCCTGCGGTTGGACGACCCGTTCGGGGGCGGGCAGCGCGCCGCTGGGCCGGGTCACCAGCCACAGCGCCGGCCGACTGCCCTCGGGGAGGTCCCGGCAGGCAGAGGCCAGGGCGCGCAGGGTCGCCGCACGGCGCACGGCCTGGTCGAGCACGGGCTCCGGGTCGGCGGGCGACTCACCGAGGATGAGCACGACCGATGGGTCACCGTCCCCGGTGAGCACCGAGGTCCAGGCCGCCGCGTCGACGGGAGCGGGCAGCACCGGCACGGACCGCGTTCCGCCGCCGGTCAGCAGTGCCGCGAGGTGCTCGGCCGGCTCGGTCTCCGGTCCGCTCTCGGTGGCCACGAGCCACCGGGTGCCGTCCTCGGGTCCGGCCACCACGGGTCGGGCGGTCCGGTACACGGGTGCCGAGGCGAGCAGCACCGAGGCGGTCTCGGCGGCCGACTCGATGGCGGCACCGAGGCAGACGACGTCCGTGAGGCCGCCCGCGCGCAGCACCTCGGACCACTGCTCCGGGAGCAGCAAGGGTGACTCCGGCCGCAGCTCGTCGCCGTGACTCCAGAAACTGTCCAGCAGGCCGAAGAACGGCAGCAGATAGTCCGTGTCGTGGGTCTCGAAGGCGAACAGCCGGCCCCCGGGCGCCAACAGCCCCCGCACCCGGCGCAGAGCCGCGCGCAGATCGGCCGCGGTGTGCAGCGAGTTGGCCGCGAGGACCAGGTCGTAGGCGCCGTCGGCGAAGCCCTGCTCGCCGGGGTCGGTGTTCAGGTCGAGCGGGCGGTAGTCGACGAAGGGGTGAGCGCCGAAGCGATGCCGGGCGCGGGCGAAGAACCCCGCCGAGACGTCGGTGAAGTGGTAGACGGCGCGTTCCGGCGGCAGCAGCGGGAGCAGGGCGGCGGTGGTGCCGCCCGTGCCCGCGCCGATCTCCAGGATCCGCAGCGGACGGTCCTCGGGCCAGGCCCGCACGACCTCCGCCGTCAGCGCGGCGAGGATCCGGTTACGGCCCCGGCAGGTCGGCGAGAGGTCGTAGAACTGCTCCAGAGCCTCGCGTGAGCCCTGGTCGGTGAGCAGATGCAGGGCGTCCTGCGCGCCGCGCAGCACCTGCGGCAGATGCGCCAACTGGCTTACCGCCAGCTGTACTTCGGCACTCCCGGCCGGGAAGTCCAGCGGCAGCCGGGACAGCAGGGGCGCCGGGGCCGCGGTGCCGGTCAGCCGCCAGTCGCCGTTCTGGCCGAGGGCGGCCAGGCCGTGCCGGGTCATCAGTCGGAGCAGGGCCCGCGCCAACCGGTCGTGATCGGGGAGCATGCCCTCCCGCACGAGGTCGGCGGTCGTGAACTCGGCCACGCCCGAGGGCAGCAGGTCCGCGAAGGCCGTCGCGGCCACATGGGCGGTGACCTCCTTGAGCCGGACCATGAAGTCACCGGACCGTACGGCCCGCGCGTCGGCCCGCGCCGCGTCGACGCTGCCCGACACGGCGTCGGCGAGGTCCTGGTTGCCGGGCAGCGGCGAGGGCGCGGCAGGCAGTCCCAGGTGGGGCGCGGCACGCAAGACGGTCTCGTACCGCTTCGGCACCCGGTCGCCCGGGCCGGGCAGGCGCCGCATCCGCACCCCGTCCAGTTCGACGGTGACGCCGCCGTCCGGATCGGTGACGCAGATGTCGAAGCAGAGTTCGACGGCGCCGCGCGTGCGGTCACGGACGTGGATCAGCCCCGTAGGGGACGGGTTCCGCCACACGCGTACGGCTGCGATCGAGGCCGGCAGCCAGGCCTCCGCGGCCTCCGCGCGGTGGGCGGCGAGCGGTACGCACGCCTGGAGGGCACCGTCGAGCAGCGCCGGATGCGCCACGTAGGGGGCGGTGTCGGCCGTGTCCGTGGTGTGCCGGTAGGCGGCCAGCACCTCCGCCTTTCCGAGGTGCAGCCGCACGAGCTGCCGGAACGCGGGCCCGTAGGCCAGGCCGCTCGCGGCCAGTTCGCGGTACAGGGCCTCGACGTCGACCCGCCGGGTGCAGCGGGCGCGTACCCCGGCCGCGTCGAGCCGCACGGGCGCGCGGCCGATCAGCTCACGGACCCGGCCCCGGGCGTGCGGCCGGGGCTGTGTGCCGTCGGCCTCGGCGCCGTCCACGGCCTCGGTGCTGGTGACGGACACCCGGCCGTCGTCGGACGAGAACGCGAGCTGCACGCGGACGTCCCCGGCCCTGCTCCACGGCACCACCAGCGGGCGGCTCACCTCCAGCCAGGCCACCTCCACCGGCCCGTCCAGCACCCGCCGCCCGGCGGCCAGGGCCATCTCGACGTAACCCGTCGCGGGGAACAGCACGGATCCGGCCACCTTGTGGTCGGCCAGCCAGGGCACCAGCGCCGGTTCGACGGGCCCCTCCCAGGCGGGCTCCGCCGTCGGCAGCCGCTCGCCCAGCAGGGGGTGGTCCAGCCGTCCTGTCCCGCTGCTGATGACCCACTGCTGAGGGGTGCCGCTCCAGTGCCGTTCCCGCTGCCACGGGTACGCGGGCAGCTCCGCGACCCGGGCGGGGCGGGGGAACCAGCGCGTCCAGTCGGTCTCCGCGCCGGCGGCGATCAGCGCCTCGACCGACCGGCGCAGCGCGGTCGGTCCGGCGGTGTCGCGGCGCAGGGTGGCGAGGATGGCAAGTCGGCCGCGTCCGGCGGTGATCCGGCGCAGGTACGTGCGCAGGACGGGATGCGGGCCGACCTCCAGGAGCACGTCCACGCCCGTGTCCAGGGCGTGTTCGACGGCGGCGGCGAACCGGACCGGTTCGCGGACGTTGCGCCACCAGTAGTCGCCGTCCAGGCCGGAGTCGGGCACCGGGCCACCGGTGACCGTGGAGATCAGAGCCTCGGTGCCGCCGCGCGGCTGCAACCCGTCGAGACCGGCGGCCAGCGGGGCCCGGACCCGTTCCATGACCGGACTGTGGAAGGCGTAGTCGAGGTCCATGAGCCGGAAGAACACCTCCCGTGCCGCCAACTCGTCGCCCAGCTCCTTGAGTTGGTCCACCGGACCGGCGATCGTCACGTCCCTGCCGCTGTTCACGGCGGCCACGACCAGACGCGGGTACGCCGACAGGACCTCCTCCGCCTCGGCCGACGACATCCCGACCGCGGCCATCCGCCCCTGACCGGCCGTCGCGGACTGGGCCCGGCCGCGCTCCGCGACCACCCGGGCCGCCTCCTGAAGCGTCAGCGCGCCGACGGCGTACGCGGCCGCGACCTCCCCGACGCTGTGCCCGAGCGCGACCGCCCACCGCACGCCCCGCTCCCGCAGCACCGCGGTGATCGCGGCCTGCACCGCGAACAGCAGCGGTTGCGCCACCTCGGTGGCTTCCAGCTCCCACTCGTCCGCGGGCCACCGCAGCGCCGCGGCGACCGACCAGCCGAGCCGCGGCGCCAACGCGGCGTCGACCGCCTCCACTTCGGCCCGGAACACCGGATCCTCCAGCAGATCGGCGGCCATCCCGGCCCACTGCGAGCCGTTGCCCGCGAAGACCAGCGCGACTCGGCCGCGCTCGACCGCCTCACCGGTCGCGGGCTCGCCCGCCACCTGTTCGCCGGACAGGATCCGCGCGGCTTCGTGCGCCGTCGAGGCCAGTGCCACCTTGCGGTAACGGTGCCTGGCCCGGCGCATGCCGGCGGTGGCGGCGATGTCGTAGAACTCCGACGGCTCCTCGGGCGCGGCAGCCATCAGCCGGGCGGCCAGCCGCCGCGCCGCCTCCTCGGCCGCCCGCGGGGTACGACCCGAGGCGATCACCGGCAGTTCGGCCACCGCCTCGATCCTGGGCCGGGGTACGGAGGCAGGCGCCGGTCCGACGACGACATGGGCGTTCGCCCCGCCGAACCCGAAGGAGTTGACCCCGACGAACCGCCGCCCCTCCGCGGCCGCCAGCGGACGCGCCCGCTCGACCGGCTCCAGCCCCAGCCCGGCGAAGTCGATGCCGGGGTTGAGCGGTCGAAGGTGCAGCGAGGCCGGGATCGTGCCGTACCGCAGCACCGCGAGGGCCTTGAACAGCCCCGCCATGCCCGATGCCGGCTCCAGATGCCCCACGTTGGACTTCACCGAGCCGATGGGCAGCGGCCCCACCGTCCGTGCCACGCCGAGCGCCCGGCCCAGCGCGGTGCACTCGGCCGGATCGCCCGCCTGGGTGCCCGTGCCGTGCGCTTCCACGTACACCACCTCGTCGGCCGCGATCCCGGCCCGCTCGTACACCCGGCGCAGCAGGTCCTCCTGAGCCCGCGCGCTGGGCAGGGACAGTCCGGCTGTGCGCCCGTCGCAGTTGCTGCCGGACGCGGCGATCACGCCCTGGATCCGGTCCCCGTCGGCCACTGCGTCGGCCAGCGGCTTCAGCACGACCACGCCCGCGCCCTCGGCCCTGACAAACCCGTCGGCGTCCGCCGAGAACACCGAGCAGCGGCCCCGCCTCGACAGCATCGACGCCTGGCTGAAGCCGACGAACCCGTTCGGGTTGAGCAGCACGTTGACCCCGCCCGCGAGGGCCACCCGGCTGCCGCCCGACGCCAGTTCCCGGCAGGCGCGTTCCACGGCCACCAGCGACGACGAGCAGGCCGTGTCGATCACCATGCTCGGCCCGCGCAGGTCGAAGCAGTGCGACAGCCGGTTCGCCGCGATCGAATGGGCGCCGCCCGCCATGGAGTAGGCGTTCATCCGCCGGGGTCTGGACATCTGGAGGCCGGCGTAGGAGAAGTCGGAGATGCCGATGAACACGCAGGTGTGGGAGCCCGCCAGTGTCACGGGGTCGATCCCCGCGTCGTCCAGCGCCTCGACGGCGGTCTCCAGCAGCAGCCGGTGCTGCGGGTCCATCTGCGCCGCCTCCCGCGGCGAGATCCCGAAGTAGTCCGCGTCGAACGCCGTGAGGTCCGCCAGGAATCCGCCTTTCGCGGTGTACGACTTCCCCGGCCTCGCCATCTCCGTGTCGACGAACCGCGCGGCCTCGAACCGGTCCTGCGGGATCTCGCCGACCAGATCGCGCCCCGCCTCCAGCGCCTCCCACAACCCGGCCAGGTCCACGATCCCGCCGGGCAGTCGGCACCCCAGTCCCACGATCGCGAACGCGTCCGCGGCGGACGAATCCACCATCCCCACACCCCAATTCCGTAACCCTGTGTGATCGAGCGATCAGGTGGTCACCTCGAACGGTGACCGCTGTCGGGTATCGCGGAAGTCAGCCCTGGTGCGGAACGTGGCGGGAGAGGGAAACCGGTGGTCAGCGACTGGTTGCGCACATCGGAAGGCACAATGATCACGGTAGGGCCGTGGCCGTGAACTCGCCTATTCCGCCTGCTTTTTCACCTCAACGACGGAATGGCTGATCAAAGAGGCGAATCCGGACGGCGTGGATGCGGGGGCGGAAAGCCGGGGCGCGGCCCCCCTCGGTCACTGTGGGTGTCGCTGAGTGCCCTGGGGCTTCGGGTGGTCCGGATCGACGGTCTCCCCCTGGATCACCCGGGGCACCGCCGGATCGTCCTCGTCCTTCATGGCCCGGGCCTCGGCCTTGAGGATGCGTGCCGACTTGCCCGCCGAACGCGTCAGCTCGGGCAGCTTCTTCGCGCAGAGGACGGCAATGACGACGAGGAGGATGATCGCGAGTTCGCTCAGTCCGAACATATGGGTCCCGTCCTTCTGGTGAGTGACACCCATGAAATCTACAGCACTGTAGATGGAATGCTGTACCGCCGCTGCTTTGCCTGCGCCGCCTCTGCTTTCCTTACGATGTACCGCTCGATGCATCGTTTGATATGCCGCACATGACGCACAGGCCAGCGGAAGGGAGACAGGGCATGACGGATCACCGGCAGCGTTCCGGGCGCCGGGGACAGGGCGAGCTGGAGGCGCTGGTCCTGTCGGCGCTGCGGGAGGCGGACGGCCCGGCGACGGCCGGCTGGGTGCAGGAGCGGCTCGGCGGCGACCTCGCCTACACGACGGTGATCACGATCCTGACCCGCCTGCTGGCCAAGGGCGCGGTGACCCGGGAGCGCGCGGGCCGGTCCTTCGCCTGGACGCCCGCCTCGGACCAGGCGGGCCTCGCGGCGCACAGGATGCGCAAGGTGCTGGACGGCGAGAGCGACCGGGAGGCCGTCCTGGCCAGCTTCGTCACCGGCCTCGGGCCGGACGACGAGCGGCTGCTGCGTGAGCTGCTGGGTGAGTCCGGGAGCGAAGGGGAAGCCTGACACCTCATGGGGGTCTTCGTCTTTCTGCCGCTCGTCCTGCCGTTGACGGCATGGCCGATCGCACGCCTTGCCGAGCAGCATCTGCATCCCCGCGCCGCGACGCGGCTGCTCACCGCGGTGGCCGCGGTGATGGCGCTGTGCAGCACGGTGTGCCTGGGCCTGGTGATGGTGGTCGGCACCGCCCAACTGCCCGGGAACCCGCTGCCCGACGGCTGGTCGGACCCCGAGGTGCGGGCCGCGGTGCCGTTCGACGAGATCGCCGGCAAGGCGGCGATTCCGGCACTGTGCGCTGTGGTCGCGGCCTGCGGGCGGACCCTTTGGCGGCACGGCCGGGTGCGCCGCCGGGCCCACCGGGCGCTGACGGGACTGCCGGCGACCGCCGTCGCCGTCCTCCCCGACGAGGTGCCGTACGCGTACGCACTGCCGGGCGGCCGCCGGGGCCGTGTGGTCGTCACCACGGCCCTGCTGGACCGCCTCGAACCCGCCGAACGCCGAGCGCTGTTCGCTCACGAGCGCGCCCATCTGACCGCGCGGCACCACCGTTTCCTGCTCGCCGTCCAACTGGCCGCGCGGGCCAACCCGTTCCTGCGCCCGCTGCGCACGGCCGTGTCGTACACCACCGAGCGATGGGCCGACGAAGAGGCCGCCCGAGCCGTCGGCAGCCGAAGGGCGGTGGCCTGCGCGATCGGCAAGGCGGCGCTGGTGTCGCGGGGTACTCCGGTCGCGACACTCGCGGGCTTCGCCGCGCCGGGGCCGGTGCCGCGCCGCGTGGCCGCGCTGCTCGGCCCGGCTCCGTCGGCGCGCCGCTGGCCCTCGTTGTTCACCTCGGTGGGTCTGGCGGCGTGGTGCGCGGCGGCGGGGACGGCCGTCTCGGCGATGTCGTCGGCGAACTCGGCGGTGACGATGGTCCTGATCCTTCGGGCGGCCACGCCTCTTTGAGGCGCCGCGTTCGCGGGAGCGCGAGAAAGTCGTGCGGTTCGGGCAACGGATGATGCGAAGATCGTCGTCTGTTGATGGTGAGGGGGCCGGGGCCTTTCGGCCGTACAACGACGGACGTACATCTACGACGACGTACATCCACAGAGGGGGCGCGGGTGAGTGGAACAGGGCGGCGGCGACGTACGTCGAGCGGTGGCGCGGGCAGGACACGGCTGACGCGGCGGGGGCGGATCCTGGCGTGGGGCGGGGGCGTGACCTCGGTGGTCGTCCTCGGTGTCGCCGGGGTGGGCGCCTGGGTCTACAACGACCTCGACAACAACATCAAGTCCGCCGACGTCGACGACAAGATCGGCGGCGACCGCCCCGAGAACCTCAGCCCGGGCTCGAAGAACATCCTGGTCGTCGGCTCCGACAGCCGTGACGGCGCCAACGCCGAGTACGGCAAGGACCTCGACACCATGCAGTCGGACACGCTGATGGTGCTGCACGTCCCCGCGAACCGTAAGTGGGCCGCGGTCGTGTCGTTCCCGCGTGACTCCTGGGTGGAGATACCGGCCTGCGACAAGGGCGACGGGAGCGACTCCACACTGCACCACGCCAAGATCAACGAGGCGTTCGCGCTCGGCGGCAGCAGCGGTGAGGTCGCCGGGGCCGCAGCCTGCTCCATCAAGACGGTCGAGGCCAACACGGGCCTGCGCATAGACCACTTCATGTCCGTCGACTTCCAGGGCTTCAAGGGCATGGTCGACGCCCTGGACGGCATCGAGGTCTGCCCCCAGCAGGCCATCCACTCCAAGAAGGCCCGCCTCGACATGGCCGCCGGCTGCCAGACCGTGTCGGGCGAGAAGGCCCTCGGCTATGTACGGGTCCGCTACGGCGTCGGCGACAACTCCGACATCGGACGCATCGGACGCCAGCAGGAGTTCATGAACGCCCTGGCCGAGAAGGCGCAGGACAAGCTGACCAACCCGAAGGCGCTGTACGGCTTCCTGGGGTCCGCCACCAAGTCCCTGACCACGGACCCCGACCTGGCGGGCATCAAACCGCTGTACGCCCTCGCCTCCGAGCTCAAGGGGATACCGAGCGATCGCCTGACCTTCCTCACCGTGCCCAACTACCCGCGCGAGGCCGACGTGCCCACCGACCGGGCCAACGTCGTCTGGCAGTACCCGCAGGCCACCGACCTGTTCACCTCCCTGGCCAAGGACAAGGAGGTCGACAAGAAGCGCCTGGAGGCCGATGCGGAGAACCCCGTGTACGCCTCCTCCGTGCGCGTCCAGGTCCTCAACGGCACGGGAGTCTCGGGGCGGGCCGCCACCGTCGCCGACAAGCTGGGCAGGGCCGGCGTCACCGTCGCCGGCACGGGCAACGCCCCGCAGGACGCCGACGAGACGACGGTGACGTACCCGGCGGGCCTGGAGAAGCAGGCCGAGGCGCTGGCCGCCCGGTTGCCCGGCGTGCGGGCAGCCCAGGCGTCCGATGCCGCGGCGGACGTGGTCACCCTGGTCGTGGGCAAGGACCTCGACCCCGACGGCATCCGGTGATCCGCCGCGCCGAGTGAAAGCCGCCCGATCAGAGGTCGAACTCGTGCGGCGGCAGGTCGAGCGCGTAGCACGCCTCGCGGACCACCGCCTGCTCGTCCTTGTCGAAGTCGCCGTCCGCGCCGCCGATGACAATGCCGATCTGGATCACGGCACGGGCCTCGGCGGGCTTCTTCTTCGCCTTGGCGATCTCCTGCATCACGCTCACCTTGCCGAAGTCGAAGTCGGCGGTGAGCCGGTCCAGGTTCTCCTCGAACCGCCGGCGCAGATCGTCGGCCGGGAAGTTCCGCAACACCTCGTTACCGGCGATCAGTTGGGCCACACGCTGCCGCTCGGAGGGGTCGACGGTGCCGTCGGCCGCGGCGACCAGCGCGCACATCGCCATGCTCGCGTCGCGGAAGGCGCCGCTCTTGAGGTCGTTCTTCTTCGCCACCAGTTGGGTCTGCATCGTCGATGCGGACTCCTTGATGCGGTCCCACAGGGCCATGAGGGCTCCATACGTCGTTGACTTCTACAGCGATGTAGAAGTTATCAGGTGTCGGCTCAACCCTCCTCGCCCGGGTGCTCGGGCGTCGGACATGGTTCGCCGCGCCGGGCACCGGCGCGCCGTCCGGCTTCCTGCTGCTGTGCGGCAACTCACGTACCTGGCCGGTGCAGGGCCGTCGGATGTCCTCGGCAGGGTTCGTGCAGGTCCTTCGTCGAGCGTTTGTGCGTGTGCGCCGCCAGGAAGGATGACTGGTGGGCGCAGTGGCGGGAGTGGGCGGGAGCGGCGAGGCCCCCGACCGGCAGACGCGTGGTACGCCGACAGCCTGCCTGACCTTGAGCGCGACGCCCGGCGTCGGAGAAGCCACCCATGGCCCATCAACCCACCGTCTCTCAACCGCCCCTGGACGGTGACGGTCTCCGGGAAGGAGGAGCCATGCCCCACTCCGACGACGAGCGTCTGGTCGCTCTGGAAGCACGACTCGCACGTGACGACCCCCGGTTCGCCGAGGCGCTGCGCGCCGGGCGCCCGGCACCGCCCCGCGAGTACCGGCGTACCGGCGCGTGGTGGATGCTCCTGACCGCCATGGCCGTACTGATCACCGGCGTCGTGCTGCCCGACGGTCTGCTCATCGCCACCGGCCTGGTCCTCGCCGGGATCGCCGTGCAGTTGCTCGACCCCCATCGCGCGCGGCCGGAGCGGCGCCTTCCGCCGTACTTCTGACAGCCTCGGCAGGCCGATGTGCCAACGTGCGTACGATTGTCGGCCGTTGGGGTGCGCTAGAATCCTTTACCAAGCCCTTACGCACCGTTGAGCGAGGGCTCGCTCAGTCGTTGGGGTGGTCGTCGCCGGATTCCGGCCGACGTGATGGGGGGCGTGGGATGAGCAGAGTCGTCTCTGTGCGCGTCATCGTCCCCGTGCGCATCGACGTCCCGGTCCGCGTCGAGAACGCCGCCCGCGACGGCGTCCCTGATACCGACAGCGCCGCCGACTCGGTCAGACGCTCCGCGCGCTGACGAGCGCCCCGCCCCGGCGCCGGGGCACCACCACCTCGTCGCGCCGCCCGCTGGGCCGTCGCGCTCGTTTCGGGACACGACCTCGACACCCGTCCCGCCGGGTTACGCCAGGAATCCGACCGGTCCCGGCGACGGCGCGCGTACCGGCAACAGCACCCAACGGCCCGTCCGGAGCTCAAGCCCGGCCGCCTGCACCCGCAACAGGCACAGACGCCGCCGAACCGATCACGGAGGTCCGACGCCCGTGCACAACACCGCTGCCATGCTCATCGAACTCGGGGCGATCATTCTCGTCCTGGGGCTGCTGGGCCGCCTCGCCGGCCGGGTGGGCTTCTCGCCCATACCCCTGTACCTGCTCGCCGGACTCGCCTTCGGCCACGGCGGCATCCTCCCCCTCCAGGCCAGCGAGGAGTTCGTCGCCACGGGCGCCGAGATCGGCGTCATCCTGCTGCTGCTCCTGCTCGGCCTGGAGTACAGCGCCTCCGAACTGGTCGACACCCTCAAGACCCAATACCCCTCCGGCGCGGTCGACTTCGTACTCAACGCCGCCCCCGGCGCCGCGATGGCCCTGCTGCTGGGCTGGGGGCCGATCGCCGCCGTGGCCCTCGCCGGTGTCACCTGGATCTCCTCGTCCGGCGTCATCGCCAAGGTCCTCGGCGACCTGCGCCGGCTCGGCAACCGCGAGACCCCCGTCGTGCTCGGCGTGCTGGTCCTCGAAGACCTCTCCATGGCCGTCTACCTGCCGATCCTCACCGCGCTGCTGGCCGGGGTGAGCCTGGCGGGCGGCGCCGTGACCCTGCTGATCGCCCTCGGCACGGTCGGCGCCGTGCTGTACGTGGCGCTGCGGCACGGCCGCCTCATCAGCCGTGCCGTCTCCTCGGACAGCGCCGAGATGCTGCTGTTGGTCGTCTTCGGCCTCACCCTGCTCGTCGCGGGCATCGCCCAGCAGCTCCAAGTCTCCGCTGCGGTAGGGGCGTTCCTGGTCGGGATCGCCCTGTCCGGCGAGGTCGCCGAAGGGGCCGGCAACCTTCTCACGCCGCTGCGGGACCTGTTCGCCGCGGTGTTCTTCGTCTTCTTCGGCCTGCACACCGACCCCGCGGACATTCCGCCCGTCCTGCTGCCCGCCCTCGCCCTGGCCGCCGTCACCACCCTCACGAAGATCGCCACCGGCTACTGGGCCGCCCGCCGCGCGGGGATCTCGTCGAAGGGACGCTGGCGAGCCGGCGGAACCCTGGTTGCGCGGGGCGAGTTCTCCATCGTCATCGCCGGACTCGCCGTCGGCGTCGAACCCCGCATCGGTCCGCTGGCCACGGCCTACGTCCTGATCCTGGTCGTCCTCGGCCCGCTCGCCGCTCGCTGGACCGAGCCCCTGGCCCGCCGCCTCTCCCGTTCCTCGCGGCGGCCGCAACCGGCGTTCGACAGCGGCCGGTCACTCCCGGCCGAGGATGCCGGCGGCCGCGTCCACGCCCTCGCGGGTGCCGATCACGATCAGGACGTCGCCGCCGGCCAGCCGGAAGTCCGGCCCGGGGGAGGGGATCGCCTCGGCGCGCCGTAGTACGGCCACGATGGACACGCCGGTCTCGGTACGCATCCGGGTGTCGCCCAGGACCCGCCCGTTCCAGTGCGACAGCGACGACAGCTCGATCCGTTCCGCCACCAGGCCCAGTTCGGTGGTGGACAGCAGATTCGGGCTGTGGTGCGCCGGCATCAGGGCGTCGATGAGGGCCTCCGCCTCACCCGGTGTCATCCGTACCGAGAACGCGGACGCGTCCGGATCGTCCTGCCGGTACGCGTTCAGCGTCCGCGCCCCGTCCCGGTGCGCGACCACCGACAGGCGACGCTGCTCGCGCGTCGTGAGGTCGTAACGGACCCCGATGCCCGGCAACGGCGTACGGCTCAGACGCGTGACCCCCACGACTGTCCCCCTGTCTGGTTCGGGTGTTTCATCGGTCGGCGTTCGGTGCCACCCTAACGAGCGCCCGGAGTTGACCGCGGGGGAGGCGGCCGTGGGAAGCCTGGGACAATGGGCGGGCCAGGATCCACGGCGCCGATGCCGGGTGACCGGAGCCCGTCTCCGTCCGCATCGGGGAGATGGGGAGGGAACGTCAGCATGATCGAGTGGGTGTCCGTCAGCAGCGGTGCCAGGCCTGTCCCACGGCCCGTCGCCACCCCGCTGGTCTGGGCCGCGGCGTGCGGCGGGGCGCTGCTGCTGGTGGCACTGCTCAACTCCGTCGTCGGCACCGACCGTCCCGGCCTCGCCCTGGCCGTGCTGTCCCTGCTCGCCGCCCTGCTCGGCCTGTGCGCCCGCTTCACCGCGGCACCCGGCACCGCCCTGCTGTGCTGGCTGTTCCTCAACGGCTTCGCCATCCCGCCCGCCGGAATCCTCACCTGGGTGGGGCACCGCGACACCTTCTGGCTGACCTGCCTGCTCGTCGCCGCCCTCATCGGCACCGCCCTGGCCCGCCTGCTCCACGCCCGCGCGGCCTATCGCCGCCTCACCGCCGGCTCGGGCTCCGCCGCACCGGAGCCCGGCGACACGCCGTACGACACCTGACCGGCACCGGCACCGGCACCGGCACCGTGAATCCCGCTTGCGCGGGCGCCCGGCGGGGCCGTCTGGGCTCACTGAACGAATTCTGCTGGATGGACGACCGTAAGACCCGCGACTTGTCCGGCACCGCGGCCTTCTTCGCCCAGACGCTCGGTTGGCGCCTCGAGGTGGACGAGGAGGACTGGCGCAAGGCCACGAAGGTGGCCACCGGAGGTCACCTCATCGGCGGCGTGAGCGACCTGGCCAACCCGGTGTAAGGTCACGTACCCGTTCGCCGGCCGGGGCGGCTCGCCGGGGTCGGTGTCTCCTCCGGTTCCTCGGGAGTCACCGCGCGGCCGCCCGGGTGGCGGAGCGCGCAGACGAAGCCGATGCCCAGGGCGATGGCCATGCCGTAGAACACCCACTGGTTGGCCTCGGCGAAGTCCATGCGGATCGCGCTCATCGCGTCGCGCATCGTCGTGGCGGCGGGGCCCGTGCCGGTGGGCGGGGCGGCGTCGCCGTTGCCTGTGACGGATTCGGTGATGTCGCGGGCGACGTCGTCCGCCACGTTCGGGGGCAGGCCACGGGATTCCAGGGTGTTGACCACGTTGGTGTTGGTGACGTGGGTCAACACGGTACCGAGGACGGCGAGACCGACGCTCGCCGCGAAGTTGCGTACGGTCTGGGTGATGCCCGTGACCTCACCGTACGAGGCGCCGATGGAGCGGTTGACGGCGTCCGTGGAGGCAGGGGCGAGAATGAAGCCGATGCCGGCGCCCGCGAGGGCCGCGTAGGGCCACTGGTCGTGCATGCTCAGATCGGTGAGTTCGCCCGCCCACAGGGCGAACCCGACGCAGCCCACGACGGTGCCGATCTTCAGCGCCGGGCGCGCGCCCTGCTTGTCGAGGATCCGGCCGCCCCACTGCGAGGCGATGGCGAACCCCGCGAAGAAGTACAGCAGGAACAGCGCCGCCTGGTTGGGGGAGGCGCTCAGACACACCTGGGCGTACACGGAGGCGAAGAAGAACAGCGGTACGAAGGCCAGCATGGAGAAGAACAGCACCGCCGCGTCCACGCTGAACGCCTTGTCCTTGAAGACCCGCAGATCGATCAGCGGATGGCGGACCCCGCGCTCGTACGCGACGAACACGCCGAGCACCATGAGGCCGCCCACGATGCAGAGCCAAGTCGCCGCGCTGTCCCAGCCCCAGGACCACGCCTGCTGGAAGCCGAGGACGCTCAGCCCCATGCCGACGGCGATGAGAGCGGCGCCGCGGATGTCGAGGGTGCCCGCGCGTCGCCGGTCGGAGACGTGGGCGAGCGCGGTGAGGACCAATGCCACGACGGCCACGGGGACGTTGACCCAGAACACGGCACGCCAGGTCCAGCCCGTGAGCCAGCCGCCCAGGAGCGGCCCGATGGCGGTCAGCGCGCCGGAGAGCCCGAAGAACAACGCCAGGGCCCGGCCCCGTCGGTCGGGCGGGAACACCGCCACCACCACGGCCAGCGCCGCGGGGAAGAGAAGCGCCGCGCCGAAGCCCTGCGTGGCCCGGAAGGCGATCAGCCAGCCCTGCGCCACGTCGCCCTTGGGGACGCAGCCGCACAGCACCGACGAGACGACGAACACCAGCGTGCCGACCACGACCATCCGGCGCGGCCCGTAGAGGTCGGCGAGACGGCCGCCCAGCGCGAAGAACGCGGCCAGCGCGAGCAGATAGGCGTTGACGACCCACTGCATACCGGATGCCGACAGCCCCAGTTCACGGACGATGTCCGGGGCGGCGATGGCGACGATGGTCTGGTCGATGAACGTCATCGCGACCGCGAACATCATCGCCGTGAGCGCCACGGTCTGTCGTGGTGCCGAGCGGGGTGAGGACGCGGTCTCGCCACGCCGCAAGTACGTGCCACTCACCCGTCCAGTCTGCGCCCGACCTCGCGAGGCCGCATCACCAGCGTGCCGCGCCGGCGTCCCCCGGTCGGACCGCCCGGCCTGGTCAGCCGCGCGTCTCGACCTGGCGCCAGAAGGCGTCGATCCGGGCGTTGAACAGGTCCGGGACCTCCTGGAAGGGCTGATGGGCCTCGCCGGGCAGCACCTCGAACCGGGCGCCGGGGATCCGCTGCGCGACCTCGCGGCCGAAGCGCGGCGGCGTGGCGATGTCGAGTTCACCGGCCAGTACGAGGGTCGGTACGGCGATCTGCGGCAGCCGGTCGAACGTGTCGTGGCCGATGAACGACGCCAGTTGGCCCTGGAAGGCCTCCACCGACTGGGGGTGGGGGAAGGCCAGCGTCTCCTCGATCAGCCGGTCGACGGTGCCGTCGGCGTGGGCGCGAGGCGTGTAGATCCACAGGTAGAACGCCTTGAGCATGGCGCGCTCGCTCGGCGCCCTCTCGACCATCCAGCGCCAGAAGTCCGTCATGGAACGGAAGTAGGCGTCCGGGCGGGCCACCGTGCTCATCAGGACAAGGCTGCGGACGAGGCCGGGGTGACGGAGCGCCAGTTCCTGCGCGATGAAGCTGCCACCCGAGAAGCCGGCGACATGGGCGGCCGGGACGCCGAGCGCACGCAGCAGTGCGGCGGCGTCGTCGGCCATCTGCGCGACGGTTACGGACTCCTCGGGGGAACGCGTACGCCCGGCGCCGCGGTTGTCGAAGGCGGTCAGCCGGTAGCGGTCCGACAGACCGTCGAGTTGCGCCTGCCAGGCCTCGGCCGGGTCGCCGAGGCCCGCGATGAGCAGGACGTCGGGTCCCTCGCCCCGGCGCTCGACCCAGAGTTCGACACCCTCAGTGTTGATCATTTCGCCCATGTCGCGGCCTCCTGGGTGGCGGTGGCGGTTCTGCTACCGTCGCACGGCCCGAGCAGGTCCGCCTGGAGTGCTCCGCGAGCCTAGGGCTCGATGAGGCCGACGCGGATGGCGTAGCGGGTGAGTTCCAGACGGTCCCGCAGGCCCAGTTTCTGGAGCAGGTTGGCGCGGTGGCGTTCGACCGTCTTGACGCTGATCACCAGGAGACGGGCGATCTCCTTGGAGGAGTGGCCCTCGGCGACGAGTTTGAGGATCTCCTCCTCACGTTCGGTGATGGGGCGGGCGGGCAGCCGGGCGCCGGTGCGGACGCGGTCGAGGTAGGTACGGATCAGGGCGGACTCGGCGCCCGGGTAGATGAAGGGCTCGTCACGCAGGGCGGCACGGCAGGCCTCGACGAGGTCGCGGTCGGCGACGGACTTCGGGACGTAGCCGGAGGCCCCGGCCTTGAGCGCCTCGAAGAAGAACTGCTCGTTGTCGTACATCGTCAGCATCAGCGTGCGCAGTCCGGGCCGGATACGGGCGAGCTCACGGGCGGCCTGCAGCCCGGTCAGGCGGGGCATGGCGATGTCGAGGATGGCCAGGTCGACCTCGTTGTCCCGGACCTTGGACAGGGCCTCCGCGCCGTCGGCCGCCTCGGCCACCACGGTCAGGTCCGGTTCGGCGTCGAGGATGAGGCGGACGCCGCGGCGGACGAGCGCGTGATCGTCGGCGAGCAGGATGCGGGCCGGTGCGGTCATCGCACGACCTCCCGGGGACGGTGGCCGGCCGTACGGCCCGCCACGTTCAGCCGAATCTCGGTGCCGCCCCGCGGGACCTGACCGATCGTGAGGTCCGCTTCGACGAGCAGGGCGCGCTCCCGCATACCGCTGATGCCGGCACCCTCGGGCGCCGCACCGATGCCCTGGCCGTCGTCGCGGACGAGCAGGACGACCCGGGAGCCCGGCAGCGGGCGCAGATGGACCTCGACGCGCGTGGCGACGGCGTGGCGTGCGGTGTTGGTGAGCCCTTCCTGGGCGATGCGGTAGAGAACGAGTTCGGTGGCCGGGTCGAGCGGCGGCAGGCCCGGCGCGATATGGGCCGTCGCACTGAGACGGGAGTTCGTGAACTCGGTCGTCAGCGCGCGCAGGGCGCTGTGCAGCCCGAGCTCCTCCAGGACGCCGGGGCGCAGACGGCGGGCGATCCGCCTGATCTCCTCCAGGCCGGCACGGGTGGTCTCCTGCGCCTGACGCAGGTCGGCGCGCACCGCTTCGGGGGCGTGGTCGGCCGTGTGCCGGAGCTGGAGCAGTACGGCGGTGAGGGTCTGCCCGACCTCGTCGTGGAGCTCCTGGGCGAGGCGCTGACGCTCGGCCTCCTGTGCGGACAGCGCTCTGCCGGAGCTGGTGGCCCGCTCCGTCTCCAGCCGGGCGAGCATGGCGTTGAAGGCAGTGGTCAGCCCGGCGATCTCGCCGGGGCCGGTGACGGTCGTACGACTGCCGGGTCTGAGGAGATCGGCGGTCGCCATGGCCCGGGTCAGCCGGGCCAGCGGCGCGAGGCCGATCCTCAGCAGGAGGGCGTTCGCGATCAGCATCACCATCAGCCCGGCGAGCAGGACCAGGGCCTCGCCCAGGAGGACCGGGGTGGAGACGGTGACCGGACCGAGGAGCAGCAGGACCGCGGCGACGAACACCGCCGCGTTCAGCAGGAAGATCCGCCAGTACAACGTCATGATCGCGTTCCCTTCCCGGTGTCCCTCACCTCCACTGTCTCCTGCCATCGCCGACCGGCCCGCACCGGGGCCCGGCCTGGCGGCGGGCCCACTGCCCCGCACCACTCTGACCGCTGTGGACACGGCGCGTCCATCCGTGCTGACACCCATGTTCGGGGCCGGTTCGCACCTGGCACGATGACCTTCGTCGCGGCGGTCCACCAGCTCCGTTCCGCCGTGCACGCACGAACGTCGCAACGAATGAACAGGGAGGGAGGGGTTGTGCCTGCTCCGCGGATGAGCACCACACCCTTGCCGGGTATCGGTGTCCAGTACGACCTCACCACACGGGAACACCGCCATCTGTCGGTGATCGCGCACCGGGACGGAACCCGGACGGTGAACGTGTACCGGACCGACGACCCGGACGCGTGCGCCCAGTCGCTGCATCTGACGGAGCCGGAGGCCGCCTCCCTGATCGATGCGCTGACCCCCTCCCACCACAGCCCGAACCTGCTGTCCACGACCGACCTGGGACTGGTGGCGGAGCGCGTAGAGCTGTCCGCGGCCTCCTACTGGAACGGGCGGGTCCTGGGGGACACCAGGATGCGCACCGAGACCGGCGCCTCGCTCGTCGCGGTACTCCGGCGGGCCCAGGCGATCCCGTCGCCGACGCCGGACTTCCGGCTGGCCGGCGGTGACATCCTGATCGTGATCGGCACCCGCGAGGGTGTGGAGGCGGCCGCCGAGATACTCGGGCGGGACTGAGCGATGCACTCCTCCGCGGTCTTCCTGATCGAGTTCGGCGCGATCATCCTCGGTCTCGGCCTCCTCGGCCGACTGGCCGGGCGCCTCAAGTTCTCCCCCATACCCCTCTACCTGCTGGCCGGGCTCGCCTTCGGCGAGGGCGGTCTGCTGCCGCTCGGCACCAGCGAGGAGTTCGTCGCGATCGGCGCCGAGATCGGCGTCATCCTGCTGCTCCTCATGCTCGGCCTGGAGTACACGGCCAGCGACCTCGTCACCAACCTCAAGACCCAGTACCCCGCCGGTCTCGTCGACGCAGCCCTCAACGCCCTGCCCGGCGCCGCGATGGCCCTGCTTCTGGGCTGGGGCCCGGTCGCCGCCGTCGTACTGGCCGGCGTCACCTGGATCTCCTCCTCCGGCGTCATCGCCAAGGTCCTGGGCGACCTGGGCCGGCTCGGCAACCGCGAAACCCCGGTCATCCTGAGCATCCTGGTCCTCGAAGACCTCTCCATGGCCGTCTACCTGCCGATCCTCACCGCCCTGCTCGCCGGTGCCGGGCTCGCGGCGGGCAGCCTCACCCTCGCCATCGCCCTCGGCGTGGCCGGCCTCGTCCTGCTGCTGGCCGTGCGCTACGGACGCCACATCTCCCGCTTCGTCTCCAGTGACGACCCCGAGAAGCTGCTGCTCGTCGTCCTCGGCCTGACCCTGCTGGTCGCCGGGATCGCCCAGCAGCTCCAGGTGTCGGCCGCGGTGGGCGCGTTCCTGGTCGGTATCGCCCTGTCCGGCGAGGTCGCCGAGGGAGCCCACAACCTTCTCGCCCCGCTGCGGGACCTGTTCGCCGCGGTGTTCTTCGTCTTCTTCGGCCTGCACACCGACCCCGCGAGCATCCCGCCCGTGCTCCTGCCCGCCCTCGCGCTGGCCGTCGTCACGGCCGCCACGAAGATCGCCACCGGCTACTGGGCCGCCAAGCGCGCCGGCGTGGGTGTCAAGGGACGCTGGCGCGCCGGCGGCACCCTGGTCGCCCGCGGCGAGTTCTCCATCGTCATCGCCGGCCTCGCCGTCACCGCCGGCATCGAGCCGTCCCTCGGCCCGCTGGCCACCGCCTACGTCCTGATCCTCGTCGTCGTCGGCCCGCTCACCGCCCGCTTCACCGAACCGGCCGCAGCGTGGATCACCCGGCGCCGCACCCTGTCGGTTCCGCGCCAGGCGGAGGCACCCGCCCCGGAGGAGGCCACGAAGGCGGCCCAGGGCAACGGCCCCGTCGGCCCCGTATGAGCGAGGGCACCCGGGGTCACCGGGTGCCCTGATCACGGGACCGGCCCGCGCAGAGCGCCGTCCGGACGGCCGCCTTGATGTCGGCGCTCTGCGCGTCCGGACCACCCGGGCCGAGGTTCACCATGACCGTCGCCCGCCTGCCGTCGAGCGTGGCACCGGCCGCCGTCTCGAACCCGGGGAAGTCACCGGTGTGCCCCCAGTAGAGGCCGCCGCAGGGCAGCGGCCTGCTCTCCAGACCGAGACCGTACGCCTGGCCGTCCGGCTTGCCGGTCGGGCGGGTCCGCATCATCTCCCGGAGCTGGGCCGGGCGCAGCAGCCTGCCGCGTACAAGGGCGTCCAGGAACCGGTTGACGTCGGTTCCGCTGGAGATCATCTCGCCGGCCGGGCCTCCCACCGACGGGTTGATCGCGGTGATGTCCCTGAGGGGCGCGTCGTCGCCCGGCCGTACGTACCCGCGCGGGTGCGGCCCGGGGATCGCCGGGGAGTCACCGGGTACATACGTCTCGCGCAGGCCGAGCGGAGCGATGATGCGCCGACGGATCTCGTCGCCGTAGGGGTGCCCGGTCACCTTCTCGATGATCAGGCCGGCCAGCAGGTAGCCCGTGCTGGAGTAGCGCCAGCCGGTGCCCGGCTCGAAGGTCGGAGGGTGGGCCAGCGCGATGTCCACGAGGTCACGGAGGTCGCGGTGGGCCAGTGGGTCCTGAAGGATCTCCTGCGGGCTGAGGTGGTCGAGGATGTCCGGGACGCCGCTGGTGTGCTGGAGCAACTGACGGACAGTCATCGCCCGTCCGTCGTTGCCGTGTCCACGGACGACGCCGGGCAGGTACCGCTCCACCGGTGCGTCGAGGACGATGCGACGCTCTCCCACCAGCTGGAGCACAACACTCGCCACGAACGTCTTGGTCATGCTGCCGATCCGGAACCTGCTGTCGGGGCGCACCGGCGCTTGGCTCCGCACGTCCGCGACACCGTCGGTCAGCACCGCGCTGCCGCGCCGGCCCCGCAGTTCGACGAGCGCTCCGGGCCCGCCGTCGACCGTGGTCAGCCGCCGCAGGAGTGCGCGCAGGCGCGCGTGGTCGGAGCTGTGGGCGGCGGACTCGGCGGAGCCGACCGGAGCGGTGGTACTCGGCCGGGGCACGTCGTCTCTCGCGGGTGCGCCCACCGCGACACCGACCACCACCGCCAGTGTGAGTAAGCCGCCCGTCGCACGCTGCTTCTGTTTGATCACGTGTGCCCCCTCGGTCGTGACAACCATCGAGCACGGAGCACCGGCGGCCCCGCCCCGCTGTCCCACGATGTCCGCTGCGGGCCTGCCGTCGCGATGGGGCGGCCATCCGGACCTGTGCTGGGGCTGACCCCCGGCCGAGGGCGACGTCCGGCGACCGGCCCGCAGTCGGTACGGGGCGGACCGGCCGCGAGGCACTACGCCGTGATCGCGCTGACCGCGCCGGCCATGGGGGTGCGCGGTGCGACGATGTGGCGGCTGGGGACGGGCCTGAACACCACCCTGGTGACCGGCACCCTGGTCACCAGGATCAGGAAGTCGGCGGCGGGCGGCGGCACGCCGGACACCTTCCAGCCCTACCGCCTCGCCGCTCTCGTGGCGGTCTTCGCCGGCGCCGCCATCGGCACCCTGCTGCTGCGGGCCGGCCTGGCCGCCGCCCGGGGCACCGGCCGCCGGGCGGCGGGACGCATGCACATGGCCGCCCTGGGAACCCCGGAAGCATGCGTCCGAACCATGACGAGGCGCCCGTCCTGGAGGCCCTCTCCCGCTACCACGACGCCGACGAGCTGGGTTTCAGCCCGCCCGGTCACAAACAGGCACGCGGCGCGGACCCCAGAGCCCGGGCCGTCCTCGGCGACGCCGTCTACTTCGGTGACGTGCTGGCCGACGGCGGTCTGGACGACCGCCTGTTGCGGGGGCGGGTGCTGGAGCGGGCCGAGGAGCTGATGGCGGATGCCGTGCACGCCGAGCACACGTTCTTCTCCACCTGTGGCAGCTCCCTGTCCGTGAAGGCGGCCATGCTCACGGTGACCTGCCCGGGCCACAGCCTTCTCGTCGGGCGGGACGCCCACAAGTCCGTGGTCGCCGGACTCGTCCTGTCCGGCGTCCGGCCCGCCTGGGTCGAACCGGAGTGGGACGAGGAACGCCACCTCGCCCATCCGCCGTCGGCCGCCGCCTACGACAAGGCGTTCACCGAGCATCCCGATGCCGACGGCGCCCTCGTCACCAGCCCCACCCCGTACGGCTCGGCGGCCGATCTGCGCGCGATCGCCGAGGTCTGCCACCGCCGCGGCAAGCCCCTGATCGTCGACGAGGCCTGGGGAGCGCACCTGCCCTTCCACGACGCGCTGCCGTCCTGGGCCATGGACGCGGGCGCCGACGTCTGCGTCACCAGCATCCACAAGATGGGCAGCGGCCTGGAGCAGGGCTCGGTCTTCCACCTCCAGGGCGAGCTCGTCGACCCCGCCGAACTCGCCGCGCGCGCCGACCTGCTCGGCACCACCAGCCCCAACGTCCTGCTGTACGCCGGGATCGACGCGTGGCGCCGGCAGATGGTCCAGCACGGCCGTGAACTCATGGACCGGGCGCTCGCCCTGGGCAGGCGTACCCGTGCCGCGATCGAGGAGATCGACGGTTTCCACGTCAACGACGCGGCGGACTTCTGCGGTCCCGGACGGGCCGCCGAATTCGACCCGCTCCCGGTCGTGATGGACATCGACACCCTGGACACCACCGGCTATCGGGCCGCCGACTGGCTGCGCGAACACCACCACATCGACATGCACCTCTTCGACCACCGGCGGGTCAGCGCCCAGCTCACCCACGCCGACGACGACCAAACCACCGCCCGTCTGCTCGCCGCCCTGCGTGACCTGGCCGACCACGCCGGCGAACTGTGTGACGCACCCCGCGTCGACGTGCCCGGCCCGGCCGACCTGCGCATGGAGCAGGTCACGCTGCCCCGCGACGCCTACTTCGGCGACCACACGGACGTACCCCTGGACAAGGCCGAGGGCCGGGTCGCCGGCGAGATGATCACGCCGTATCCACCCGGCATCCCCGCCGTCCTCCCCGGTGAACTCCTCACCGAACCGGTCCTGCGCTACCTGTCGACCGGCGTCCGCGCCGGCATGAACCTGCCCGACGCGGCGGACAAGCAACTGAGCACCATCCGGGTCGTCGCCGAGGACTGACGGCCCTACTCCCGTTCGGACCTGCCCGGCACGCACAGCCACGCGACGACGGCGGCGCCCAGGTAGGCGAGCGCGCCGACGGCCATGCTGGTGCGCAGCCCGGTGTCGAAGTCGCCGGCCGAGGCGAGCAGGCTGCCGCCGAGGGCCACACCGGTGGCGCTGCCGATCTGACGGGTCGTGTTGAACAGGGCCGAGGCGGCCCCCGAGTACGCCGGGGGCGCGGCGCCCATCACGGTGGCGGTCGAGCCGGTGAGGGCGAAGGAGGTACCGAACCCCGCGGCCATCATCGGGGCGACCAGCAGCGCGTAGGCAGGGTCGGCGCCCGCCGCGGCCCAGCCGGCCAGCCCCAGGGCGGCCAGGAGCATGCCGGAGACCACCAGCGGACGGTCGCCGGTGCGGGCGCTCAGCCGCCCGGACAGCACGGAGGCGAACATGGTCATCGCCACCGCCGGGAACAGCGCCAGCCCGGTACCGAGGGCGCTGAAGCCGCGATGGTGCTGGAACGCCAGGCTGGCGGTGAACACCATGCCGTAGAAACCGAAGTTGAACAGCAGACCGATGACGGCCCCGCCGCTCATCGCACGTGAGCGCAGCAGACCCAGCGGAAGCACCGGGGACCGGGCCAGCCGCTCGCGCACCGCGAACGCCACGGCGGCCAGCACCGCCAGGCCCGCCCCGGCGAGCACCACCGGATCGGACCAGCCGCGCCGCCCGGCCTCGTTGAGCGCCCCGGTCAGCAGCGCCACCGTCGCCACGACCGCGCACTGCGCGGGCCAGTCCAGGGCCCGGTCGGCGCGCCGGGGCGAGCGGGCCACATACCGCGGTGTCAGCGCCAGGCAGGCCGCGCCCACGGGCAGGTTGACGAGGAACACCCAGCGCCAGCCCACGGTGGAGACGAGCAGCCCGCCCAGCAGCGGCCCCGCGCAGGCCGCGATGCCCGCCATCGAACCCCACAGCCCGAAGGCCCGCGACCGTGCGGCCGCCCCCGGGTACGCCTGTTGGAGCAGCGCCAGGGAACCGGGCACGATCAGTGCCGCGCCGAGCCCTTCCACCAGCCGGGCCACCACCAGGAAGGGCGCGTTCGGCGCGAGCGCGCACGCGGCCGAGGCCGCAGTGAACACGACCACGCCCGAGCAGAAGACCCGACGGTTGCCCAGCCGGTCGCCCAGCGCGCCCCCGGTCAGCAGGAACCCGGCGAGGACCAGGGTGTAGCCGTCGGTGATCCACTGGATCCCGGTGAGCGACGCCGACAGTTCACGGCCGATCACCGGCACGGCGACGTTGATGACCGTCACATCCAGGATCACCATGAAGTACCCGGCGCACACCGCCAGCAGCGGTGCCCAGGAGCGACGCTCGGACCGCGGGTCCGACTCAGGAGGGCCGTTCATCCCGAAGCCACCGTAAGGGGCATATGCCGCGCCCCACATGCGGGGGAGCGGCCCACCCCGCACCCTGGTGCCATGGCCAGTGCGCAGCCCGTCGTCGTCTACCCGCCCGCCGTGGACGGCGGGCGGCGCGTACGGGTCGACGACCAGTTCCTGGGGATGGCGTACGGCCTGCTGGACGTGGCCGAGTTCCTGCGCCGGGCCGGGATCGAGGGCGCGGACCCCGACTACGTGCGGCAGACCGGACTGATCGAATGGCGCGGCGGTGGCCCCGACGTATGGGATTCCGGCGCCTAGCCGAGGTCCAGCCTGCTGTGCACCAGCCGTGCGAAATGGTTCAGGGTGCGGTCGCTGGTCATCAGTTCGGCGGCGGCGAGACGGACGTCGAAGTGCTCGCCGGCCCGGACCAGGAACTCGGTGCTCAGCAGCGAGTCGAGGCCGAAGTCCGTCACCGGCCGCGCGGGATCCAGTTCCTCGGGGTCGCCGTGCAGCACGGCGGCGAGCAGCCGGGTCAGGGTGTGGGTGATCGCCGCCCGGGCCTCGTCGGGTGTGAGAGCGGACAGTTCGCGCAGCAGGTCCGCGCGGCCCTCGGGGCCGGGCGCGGCGTCGGCCGGCACGAGGTCGCCGAACCGGGCCGTGCCCAGGGCGGGCAGCAGCCGGCGGGCGCGGGTCCAGCGGTAGCGGCCGATGCCCGCGACGTCGGTGACCGGGCCGGTCCGGCCGTCGCGGAGTACGCCGTCGTGGAGCAGGCCCTCGGCGGTCGTGAGGGCTTCGGCGACGGAGAGGGGCTGGAAGCCCCGCTCCGCCATGGCGTCGCCGATGTCGTGCCGCGCGACGTATCCGGTCTCGCCGATCGGCCCCCAGGCGAGGGCGGTGGCCGCACGCCCCTGAGCGCGCCGGGCGCGGGCCTGGGCCTCCAGGTAGGCGTTGCCGGCCGCGTACGGGGCCTGGCCGAGGTTGCCGACGGCGGCGGCGATCGAGGAGTAGGTGAGGAACAGGTCGAGGTCGTGGCCCGCGGTGAGGCGGTCCAGTTGGGCCGCGCCGTGCGCCTTGGGGGACAGGACGGCCGCGAACCGGTCGTCGGTGAGCTCGGACAGGGGCGCGTCGTCGAGGTGCATGGCGGCATGGACCACGCCCCGCAGCCGGTGCCCGCCGGCGTCGACCGCCTCGATGACCCGGCGCAGCGCCGACGCGTCGGTGACGTCGGCCGCGTACGCGGTGGCCTGTACTCCGCGTCGGGCCAGGTCGTCCAGGAGAGCCGGCGCCCCGGGGGCGGCCTCGCCACGCCGGGAGACCAACGCCAGGTGCCGGGCGCCGTGGTCGGCCAGCCAGAGCGCGGTCGCGGCGCCGAACCCGCTCAGGCCGCCGGTCACCAGGTAGGTGCCGTCGCCGTCCAGGGGCGGCAAGGGGGAGGCCGGCTGGACGAGGACGGGTTCGTCCAGCGGGCTCTCGTCGGCCCCGTCGACGCCGTCGAGGGAGATGACCACCTTGCCGATGTGCCGGGAGTGCTGCAGGACCTGGAAGGCCTCCTCCACCCGGGCGGCCGGATAGACCGTGTGCGGCAGCGGCCGGTACTCGCCGTGTTCGATGTGGGGCACCAGGTCGGCGACGAGACGGGTGCCGCGGTCGCGGTCGAGAAGGACGTGGTCGAGGTTGAAGCCGATGAAGGTCAGGCTGCGGTCGAACGGGCGCATCGGCAGCGTGTTGCCGAGGAAGATGTCACGCTTGCCGAGTTCGACGAAGCGCCCGTTGGGCCGCAGCAGGTCGAGGCCGTGGGCGATGGCCTCGCCGCTGAGGGAGTTGACCACGATGTCGACGCCCCGGCCTTCGGTGAGTTCGAGGACGCGTGGGACGAAGTCCAGGCTGCGTGAGTCGAGCACATGCCGGGCGCCGAGGCCGCGCAGCAGGCTCCGTTTGGTCTCGGTTCCGGCGGTGGCGATGACGTGGGCCCCGCGGGCGTGGGCGCATTGCAGCGCGGCCAGGCCCACGGCTCCGGCGCCGCCGTGCACGAGCACCGTCTCGCCGGGAGCCATGCGGGCCTGGTCGACCAGGGCGTGGTGGATCGTCAGGAAGGCGACGGGGAAGGTCGCCGCCTCGGCGTAGCTCATCCCGTCGGGGATCTTGAGCAGGCCGTAGTCGTAGGTGACGCCGTGGGACGCGAGGGCTGCGGGCATGACACCGCACACCCGGTCGCCGACGGCGAAGTCGCGTACGCCGGGGCCGACGGCGCTGACGATTCCGGCACCGTCGGTGCCCAGCCCGCGGCTGAGCGGACTGTCCTCCACCGCTTCGGGCGGCAACAGCCCGTTGGCGCGCATCGGGTCGCGATAGTTCAGCGCCACGGCACGCAACCGGACGACGACTTCCCCAGGGCCCGGCCGCGGCACCGTCGTCTCCCGCCAGACCAGGCGCCGGGCGGGCCCGGGGTCGCGGGCCTCCAGCAGGAAGGGCACGCCGAGGGGAAAGGCGGGAGCCTCGTCGGCCGGATGCTCGATGTGCAGGGGTGTGAAGCGACCGGCCGCGGTGAGGACGACCTCGTCCTCGATCATCCCCTCGACAGTGCCGTCGCCTTCGCCCGCGCCTTCGCCGTCGTCCGGCGTACGGCATGCCGTGAGCAACTCCGCGGCCAGTCGCCGGGCGTCGGCGGCCGGTTCCGCCGTGCGGTCGAAGGAGAGGCGTCGCAGATCCAGGTCGGGCTGTTCGTTGGCCAGGGTGCGGGCGGCGCCCCAGACGGCCGCGTCCTCGGGATGCGCGGGACGTTCCGGCGCGGGGAACAGACCGGTGGGGCGGGTGACCAGCCAGACCTGGGGGGCGCGGTCGGCGGGGAGGATCCGGCAGGCGGCGGCCAGCGCGCGCAGGACGGTCGCGCGACGGCCGGCCTGGGCGACGAGTTGCCGTGGGTCGGGCTCGGCCAGCAGCAGCACGATGCGCGGTGCGGCGTCGGTGGGCAGGGCCGCCGTCCAGGCATCGGCGTCGGTGGGCGAGTGCAGGACCGTGACCGGGCGGCCCAGCAGTACGGCGAGTTCCCGGGCGGTCGGGGTCTCGGCGTCGCTCTCCGTGGCGACGAGCCAGGACGTGCCCGACGGCGGGTCGGGGAGGGCGGGCGCGGTCACGGGGACCCGGGGCGCGGCGGCCACCAGGACCGAGTGGTCCGCGGGCCCCGTCTGCCAAGGGCCGGTGAAACCGCAGCGTTCCAGCAGGGGCACCCACGCGTCACGGGGGAGCAGCCGGGTGCTGGGGCGCAGGGTCCGGTCAGCGCGTCGCCACCAGGACTCCAGAGCGCCCGACAACAGCGCGTCGAGCCGATCGTGATGCCGCTCGGTCGCCAGCAGATGGCCGCCCGGGGCGAGGAGCGACCGGACGTGTCCCAGGGTGGTGGCCAGGTCGGCCGTCGCGTGCAGGCAGTCCCCGGCGAGGACCAGATCGAAGCTCCCCGGTGGGAAGCCCTGGACGGCAGGATCGGCGTCCAGGTCGAGGGTGCGGTACTCGATGAACCGGCAGGTGGCGAAACGGTGCCGCGCGCGGGCGAAGGACGAGTGGGCGGGGGCCGTACACACGTAGTGGGTGCGTTCGGGCGGCAGCATCGGCAGCGCGGCGGCCGTCAGGGCCGTGTCGTTCGCGCCGGCCTCCAGCACACGCAGCGGGCGGTCGGCGGGCCAGTCCCGGACGACCCGGTCGAGGAGCGCCCGCACCACCCGGTGGGTGAAGCGGTGGGCGGGCGCGGTCTCCTGGTGCTGTTCGAGGAAGCTCTCGCCGACGGGCAGCAGGTCACGTGGGTCGAGGCCGCCCCGCAACACGTCGGGCAGATGCCGCAACTGAGTGTTGATCAGCAACGCGACCGGGCCGAAAGGAGGGTGATCCTCCAGCAGGGAACGCAGGGACGCCTCGGGGTTCGCCGTGACGTCGGTCAGCCGCCACCCCTCGCCGTCCGCCTCGGCCAGTCCCTGTTCGACCAGCAGCGGCATCATCAGCCGCACCAGCCTGCGGTGCCGGGGCGCGAGGCCGTGACCGACCAGAACGGGCATGGTGAACGGCTCGCTCGGGCGGGGCAGCAGGCCGCGCAGGGCCGCCGCCCAGCAGTGCGCCCCGGCCCGTTCCGCCGCGGCCGTGAACCGTTCGTGACCGCTGTCGTCCAGCTCGGCACGGGCGGCGACGATCCGCGCGCGGGCGCCGCGAGCCGACTCGGCCGGAGCGGGCAGCGGGGACGGCGGGGCGGGCACCGACGGGTGCGGGGCCGCGCGCAGGACCGTGCGCTGGACGGTCAACGGGGCGTGGTCGGTGAACCGGGCACGCCGGGTACGGCACTTGTCGATCTCGACGGTGACGGTGCCGTCGAGATCGGCGTACGTGATGTCCCAGCAGATCTCGTTGGCACTGCGACCGCGCCGCCGCAGATGGACGACGCCCTCCGGCGCCGGGGTGCGCCACACCCGTACCGCCCCGAACGCCGACGGCAGATAGCCCGCGTCCTGACGGGTCGGCCCGTCGGCCAGCGCGACGGTGGCCTGCAACGGCCCGTCCAGCAGCACGGGGTGGACCGTGTAGCCGTCCGCCGGGTGGTCGAGCCGGTACCACGCCAGCAGCTCGCCGTCGCCCACGTCCAGGCTGCGCAGGAGCTGGAACGCCGGACCGCACTCCAGGCCGACGCGGTGACAGTGCGCGTAGTGGTCCGGGCCGGTGAAGGTGCGGGAGCAACGGGCTTTCACCCCGGGGATGTCCAGCGGACCGGGGGCGTCGCCCAGCCGGGTGCGTACCTGGGCGCGGAGGACCGGCTGGACCTCGCCGCCGTGGGTGTCCCGGGTGCTGATGGTCAGCGCCCCGTCGGCCGGGGTGACGGCGGTCTGGAGCGCGGCGCCCGCCGGGTCCGGCCACCCGAGCGCGAACGGGCGGGCGATGTCCAGGTGCCGCACCTCCACCGGCCGGTCCAGCGCCCGCGACCCGGCGGTGACCGCCATCTCCACGTACGCGGCCGCCGGCATCAGCACGCTGCCGCCGATCCGGTGATCGCCCAGCCAGGGCACGAGCTGCGGCTCCACGGTGCCGTGCCACAGGGGGTGGGGCGCGGGCAGCCGCTCGCCGAGCAGTGGATGGTCCAGTACCCCGCTGCCGCTGGTGTGCAGTACGAGATCCTGCGGAGCACCGTGCCAGTGCCGGTCGCGCTGCCACGGGTAGGCGGGCAGGTCGACGACGCGGCCGGGGTGCGGGAAGTGGGCCCGCCAGTCCACGTCGGCACCGGCCGCGAGCAGGGTGGCGACCGCGGCGGTCGCCTCACGCGGCCCGTCCCCGTCCCGGTGCAGCGTGGGCACATGGGTCAGACCGGTGCGGCGCAGGTAGGCACGCAGGACCGGATGCGGGCCGATCTCCACGACGATGCCGATGCCGTCGGCCGCGAGGCGCTCCATGGCCGGCCCGAAGCGGACCGGCTCGCGCACGTTGCGCCACCAGTACTCCGCGTCCAACTCCCGTCCGGTCAACGGGGTCGCCGTCACGGTGGAGACGAACGGCACCCGGGCCTCGGCCGGTGCCAGAGCGGCGAGGGCGGCGCGCAGCGGTTCCTCGATGGGATCCATGGCGCGGCTGTGGAAGGCGTAGTCCAGCTCCAGCTCGCGGAAGAAGACGTCACGGGCCGTCAGTTCGGCGCCCAGGAAGGTCAGGGCGTCCGGGGCGCCGGCCACCGTCACGTCCCGGTCGCTGTTGATTCCGGCGATCTCCAACTCGCCTCCGAAGCGGGCCAGTTCCGCCCGGGCGGCGTCCTCGGGCAGGCCGACTGCGGCCATACGGCCCCGGCCCGCCGTGCGGGCCTGCGTCCGGCTGCGCTGGGCGAGCACCAGAGCGGCCTGTTCCAAGGTCAGTGCCCCGGCCGCGTACGCGGCGGCCACCTCGCCCACGCTGTGCCCGGCGACCGCGCACGGCCGTACGCCCCGGGACTCCAACAGGGCGGTGAGCCCCACCTGCACGGCGAACAGCACCGGCTGCGCGATCTCCGTACGCGCCCAGCGGGCCGCGGCGGGACGCTCCAGTTCCTTGGCCACGGACCAGCCCAGACACGGGGACAGCGCGGCGTCGGCCTCTTCGACGGCGGTACGGAAGACGACCTCGCCCGCCATCAGGTCGGCGGCCATCCCGGGCCACTGGGAGGCGTTGCCGCAGTACACGAACGCCACCGCGCCCCGCTCGGCCTTGCGGACGACGGCCCCGTGGGACGGCGATCCGGCGAACAGCCCCTCCAGCCGGTCGGCCGCCTGCCCCGCGTCGGCGGCCAGCACGGCGGCGCGGTGCGGGTGGGCGCCGCGCCGCAGCGTGCTGGTGCGAGCCAGGTCGTAGAACTCCTCCGGCGCCGCCTCCCGCAGCCGCTGCGCCATCCGCTCGCCCAACTGCCGCAGCGCCTTGGGCGACCGCGCGGACACCACCACCGGAACCGGCCTGTCGGCCGGCTCCGCTCCCGGGCGCAGCGGCCGGGGTACGGCAGGCGGCGGTACGACGACCGCGTGGGCGTTGGTGCCGCCGAAGCCGAAGGAGTTCACCCCCACCGCGGCCCGTTCCGACCGGGGCAACTCCACCGGCGTCACCGTGGGCGCCAGGCCGAGCGCGTCGAAGTCGATCGCCGGGTTGAGCGGCAGGGCGTGCAGCGAGGCGGGGGCGATCCGGTGCCGGAGCACCAGGATCGACTTGAGCAGGCCGGCCATGCCCGCCGCAGGCTCCAGGTGCCCCAGATTGGACTTCACCGACCCGACGGGCAGCGGGCCCGCGCCGCGCCGCGAGCCGAGGGCCTGTCCGATGGCGCGGGCCTCGGCGGGGTCACCGACCGGCGTTCCGGTGCCGTGCGCCTCGAAGTACACCAGGTCGTCCGGTTCGATCCCGGCCTCCTGGCACACCGTGCGCAGCAGCGCCTCCTGCGCCTTGGAACTGGGCAGCGTCATACCGGTCGTACGTCCGTCGGAGTTGCTGCCGGTGCCGGCCAGGACGGCGTGGATCCGGTCGCCGTCGGCCACCGCGTCCGCCAGCCGCTTCAGCAACAGCACCGCACCGCCCTCGGCCCGCACGAAACCGTCGGCCTCGGCGGAGAAGGCAGCGCACCGGCCGCGCCGCGACAGCATCCCCGCGTAGGAGAAACCGGCGTACGAGAAGGGGTTGACGAGCACGTTCACTCCGCCCGCCAGCGCCACCCGGCTCGTGCCCTCATGCAGGGTGCGGCAGGCGCGGTCCACTGCCACCAGGGACGAGGAACACGCCGTGTCCACCGCCATGCTGGGGCCGCGCAGGTCGAAGGCGTACGAGATGCGGTTCGCGGTGATGGACAGGGTGGTGCCCGGCATCGTGTGCGGGCTGGTGTGGTCCTCCAGGATCGACAGGACGGTGCCGTAGGCCGGATCGGAGACGCCCACGTACACGCAGGTGTCGGAGCCGGCGAGCGTCTCGGCCGGGACGGCCGCGTCGTCGAGCGCCTCGGCCGCCATCTCCAGCAGCAGCCGCTGCTGCGGATCGATGTGCGCCGCCTCCTTGGGCGAGATGCCGAAGTACCCGGCGTCGAAGGACGCGATGTCGTCGAGGAAGCCCCCGGCGGCCGTGTAACTGCGGCCCGGGCGCACCGCCCCCGGGTCTACGAACCGCTGCTTGGGAAACCGGTCCTCCGGCATCTCCCCGACCAGATCACGACCGTCCCGCAGAGCCTCCCACAGCCCGTCCAGGTCGGTGATGCCGCCCGGCAGCCGACAGCCGACGCCCACCACCGCCACTGACCGGTCGTCCCGCCCCACACCCATGCCCCGCCCCCTGTTGTGCCGCCTGCTTGCCGGTCCGAGCGGGAGGACACTGCCCTCATCGTTCACCGGCCAAGGCCGATTTCACCCGTTGGTGGGGTCTTGGGAGGCAAACGAGTGAATCATCGATCACGGTGCGTGACCGGCCGTTACGGTGGCGCGGTGCTCGAAGCCCCGCGTGCCCGCTTGACAGCCGTCGCCGTCCATCTGCCGCCCCGCTACCGGACCATGGAGGACATCCGGGCCGGCATCGCCGCCGCCGGAAGCCCCTACGTACCGCCACCCGGCCTGCTCGAGGACGTCACCGGCGTACGCGGCGTCCACGCGTGCGAAGAGGGCGTGTGTGCCTCGGACCTCGCGGCCGCCGCCGCCCGCAAGGCGCTCGACGACGCCGGCCTGACCATCGACCAGGTGGACCTGCTGCTGTTCGCCGCCACCTGTCTGGACATGATCGAACCGTCGACCTCGCACATCGTGGCGGCCAAACTGGGCGCCACCTGCCCGGTGTTCGACGTGAAGAACGCCTGCAACAGCGTCCTCAACGCCATGGAGGTGGCCGGCGCGTTCATCGCGACGCGCCGCTACCGCACCGTGCTGATCGCCTGCGGCGAGGTCGGCTCCATGGTCACCCGCTGGCACGTCCCCGACCACGAGGCCCTGATGCGGGCCATGCCCGGCTACACGGTCTCCGACGCCGGCGCCGCCCTGCTGCTCACCGCCGGGCCCGACGGGGACGGCGACCCCGGCGTGCTCACCCTCCGCTTCGCGGCGGACTCGACCGCCTGGAACGCCTGCACCGTGAGCGGCGGCGGATCCATGCACCCGCGTTCGCTCGACGACGAGCACACGACCCTACGGCTCAACGGCGACCTGCTGCGCACCACCGCGGTCGAAGGCCTGACGTTCCTCCAACGGGCCGCCGAGAGGGAGTTGGAGGCGCTCCGCGCCAGCTCGTTCATCGCCTTCCACCAGATCGGCATGCCGCAGTACCAGGAGATGGTCGACAAACTGCCCCTGCCCGCGGACCGCTGCATGCCCGCCGTCGCCGACCACGGCAACTGCGCCGCGGCCTCCCTGCCCCTGCAACTGGTCAAGGCGAGGGAGGCCGACCGCGTCGAACCCGGCGACACAGTGGCGATGCTCGGCCTGGCCAGCGGCATGAGCTTCGGTCTGGCGCTGATCCGCCTGTGACCGCCGAGAGCCGTACGGCAGGCGCCCCGCACGCGTCCCTCCTCGGCCGGCTGCTGCCCGGCTACCCCGCCCGCGACCACTGGCGACTCGTCCCCTCGACCGGCCAGCACTATCTGGACGTCGGCACGGGCGAACCGCTGCTGTTCCTGCACGGCAATCCCACCTGGAGCTACGCCTGGCGCAAACTGCTTCCCGCGCTCACCCCGCACGCGCGCTGCCTGGCACCCGATCTGCCGGGCCTCGGCCTGTCCCATCACCTCGCCCTGCCAACGGACACGGCCGCCCGCTACCAGGCCCAGCTGGACCATCTGGACGCCCTCTACCGGCACTTGGTCGACCAGGAGGGAGTTCCGGCCCGGGGCTGGACCTTCGCCGTGCACGACTGGGGCGGCCCGCTCGGCTTCGCCTGGCTGCTGCGCAACCCGGGCGTCGTCTCCCGCCTGGTGGTCCTCAACACCATCGCCTTTCCCTGGCCGGACGGCTACCGGCTGCCGTTCTACCTGCGCTGGATCAGGGACCACCGATCTGTCGCCGCCGCCGTCCACGCCACCAACGCCTTCGCCCGGGCCACGCTCCGCGTCGGCGTCACCCACCCGCTGTCGCCCGCCGAACGGCGCGCCTACCTCCTGCCTCACCGGCGTCGCGGCAACCGCAGGGCGATCACGGAGTTCGTCCGCGCCATCCCCCGCGACGACACGGACGAGGCGTGGCGGCTGCTCGAACCGTCGGCCGAATCGGACGACCTGCGCCGGATCCCGATGTTCATCGGCTGGGGCATGCGCGACCCGGTCTTCACCCCGCAGGTCCTCACCGAGTGGACCCGCCGCCATCCGCACGCCGTCGTCCACCGCTACCCGAATGCCGGCCATCTCGCGATGGAGGACGCCGGGCACGAACTCGGCGTCGACCTCCGCGCCTTCCTGCGAGGACAGCGATGACCACCCCACAGGACAGCATCCACGCCCGCCTGACCAGGCTGCACGAACACCCCGAGGCGACCGCGCTCGTCCGCTGCGCCGGTGCCCGCGCATCACAGACCATCACGGCCGCGCAACTCCTGGACGGCTGCCGCCGCACCGCTGACAACCTCCGCACGGCCGGAGTCAAGCGCGGCGACAAGGCCGTCATCATGACCCGCGACGCCTACGAACTCTTCGTCGCCGTCCACGGGTTGGCCCTCCTCGGTGCCGTCCCCACCCTGATCGAGCCGCGCGCCGAGGTACGCCGCTGCCTGGACGAGATCGCCCCCGGCGTCTTCGTCGGGGAACGCCTGGCCCACGTCGGGCGCAGAGCGCTGGGCTGGGGCCGTGGCCACCTCCACACCGCCCTCGTCACCGGCGGCCGAATCCCCGGCCAGGACAGGCTCCTGGGCCCGAGCCTGCCGGTGCCGGTCGCCGACGGGAGCGGGCCGCCGCCCTCCGCCCCGGTGCCGCACGACGACGACCTGGCGATGATCGCCTTCACCTCCGGCTCCACCGGCCGCCCCAAGGGCGTCGAGTACCGGCACGCCACCATCGCCGGGCAACTCACCACCCTGGCCGCCGTCCTGCGGCCGGAACCCGATGACGTCCTGCTCTCCTGCTTCCTGCCGATCGCCCTGTTCGGCCCGCTGCTCGGCCTGCCCACCGTCGCCCCGCGGATCAACCATCTCGCTCCGGCCCGCACACCCCCCGGCCACATCGTCGGCCCGCTCCTGCAGCACAGCGCCACGGCCGTGGTCGCCTCACCGGCCGTCCTTCGCCTCATCGTCGGCCACTGCGCCCGCACCGGCCTGACCCTGCCGTCCGTACGCCGCGTCCTGTCCTTCGGCGCGTCCCTGCGCCCACGCCTCGCCGACGCCCTGGCCGAGGTGCTGCCCGCCGACGCGGAGATCCTCAGCGTGTACGGCGCCACGGAGTGCCTGCCCGTCGCCGCCATCGCGGCCGGTGACCTGCGCGAGCTCAGCACCCGGCCGCCCCGGGGCCACGCCGGCACCTGTCTGGGCCGTCCCCTGCCCGGTGTCGAGGCCCGCATCCTGGACGCCGACGCCACCGCACTGGGGGAGATCGCCGTCGCCGGGCCCGTGGTCAGTCCCGCCTACCACGCCCGCCCCGACGCCACGGTCACCGCCAAGACGGTCGCCGACGGCAGACTGTGGCACCGCACCGGCGACCTGGGCCGCCTCGACGACCAGGGCCGCCTCTGGTATCTCGGCCGCAAGGCGCACCTCGTGACCGGAGAGGGCTTCACCCTCACAACCGAGGACGTCGAGGCCGTCGCCGACACCGCCACCGGAGTCCGCCGCACCGCCCTGGTCGGACTCGGCCCCGCAGGACAGCAGCGGCCGGTGCTGTGCGTCGAGCCCGTGCCCGGTACCGACAGGGACGACATCCTGCACGCGCTGCGGGCCGCCCTCGGCGACCACCCGCACGGCCGCCGCATCGGCACCGTGCTGTTCCACCCTCGCTTCCCCACCGACATCCGCCACAACTCCAAGACCGACCGCGCCCGGCTCGCCGCCTCCGCCGCCAGGCATCTGCCGAGGTCCACGCGATGAGGGTCCTGGTCACCGGTGGGAGCGGCTTCCTCGGGCGGGAGATCTGCCGGCAACTCGTCGCCCGGGGCACCACGGTGTCGTCCCTCAGCCGCCGCCCAAGCCCCGCCCTGGAGAGCCTCGGCGTCCGGCAGCACCGGGGCGACCTCGCCGATCCGTCCGCCGTCTCCCGCGCGCTCGCCGGCTGCGACGCCGTCGTCCACAACGCCGCCCTCGCCGGCGTCAGCGGCCCCCTCCTGCCGTACTGGAACACCAATGTGCGGGGCACCCGCAACGTCATCGCCCAGTGCCGCGCCCAGGGGATCGGCACCCTGGTCCACACGTCCACCGCCAGTGTCGTCTTCCAGCCCGGCGGCCTGCGCGACGCCGACGAAAGCTGCCCCTACCCCGACCGGCACCTGGCGGCCTACCCCCGTACCAAGGCCCGGGCCGAAGCCCTCGTCCTGGCCGCCAACTGCCCCGACCTGGCCACGGTCTCGCTGCGCCCGCACATCATCTGGGGCCCCGGCGACCCGCACTTCGCACCGGCCCTGGCACGGGCCGTGCACGCGGGCCGACTGGTGATGCCCGGTGACGGCGCCAACCTCGTCGACACCACCCACCTGCGCACCGCCGCCCACGCGCACCTGCTCGCCCTGGACCGGCTCCAGCAGGGCGGCCCCCCGGTCGGAGGCCGCGCCTACTTCATCACCCAGGACGACCCCCGTCCCCTGCGCGACCTCACCGCCCACTTCCTGCGCGCGGCAGGCCTGAGGGCCACCTGGTGCACCGTACCGGCACCGTTGGCCCAGGCGGCCGCGGCCACCTGCGAGAACGTCCTACGCCTGACCGGACGCACCCGCACCCACGCGCTCAGCCGCTTCCTCGTCGCCGAGCTGGTGCAGCCGCACTGGTTCAGCATCGAGGCCGCCTGCCGCGACCTGGGGTTCGAGCCGCCGATCAGCTTCGACGAGGGGATCGCCGAACTGGCGGCCACGGCGTCGCAGGCCGATCACCAGCCGCGCACGCTCAGTCGACACCTCCGGGTGCCCGGCTGCCGGGCGCGCCGCCGAGCCATTTGAGCCCGTCGACGAGGAAACGGTTCTGGGTGGGGCTCGCGAACGTGGAGGACAGCCGGGTGTCCGTGGCGTAGTCCATGGCGTTGTGGCCGAAGTTCGCGTACAGCATCCGGTACCGGCTGTTGGTCCACAGGATCGGGTAATAGCCGCTGTACCAGGACTGGTTGGGGTCCGTACCCAGCGGGAAGCTCGTCGGGTCGACGGAGGCCAGCACCTTGATGTCCGGGTTGGTGCGCAGGTCCCTGGACCAGCTGTACCACTCGCTCACCGACGAGGTGAACGTCGCGGGCAGCCCGGTCACGGACGGATGCGTCCGGTTCTCGGTGCGCAGCACCGCCGTCGTCGGCCCCCAGGTGTTGGAGCGGAAGTTCCCGCTGCCGAGGAAGGTGTCGTGGTACCAGGGCCAGGACCCGGCGTCGGTGGTGAACGCCGAGACATGGAAGCCCATCCAGCCGCCGCCGGCCCGCATGTACCGCTCGAATCCGGCCCGTTGCGCCGCCGTGTCCGGTGCGTCGTCGAGGAAGAGGGCGACCTGGTAGTCGTTCACGCCTCCGTTCGCGAGCAGGTTCCAGTCAGTCGTCGCCCTGTAGGTGAAGTTGTGCTGGGCGGCGGTGCGCGGAAACCACTTGTTGGCTTCCTTGACGAAGTCGATGTGCGCGGCGTCCCAGGTGCCGTTGTAGAAGGCGATGACCTTGAAGGCGGGGGCGGCCCCGTGCGCGGCGGAGGCGTCGGGCCCGGCGGGCGCCGGGGCCGCGGTCAGCCCCAGCACCAGCGCGAGTCCCGTCAGCAGACGTGCCACGAGCCGCCTCACGGGTAGCTCACCAGGTTGGCCACGTTGGTGGACGAGTTGGAGGGGCCGCCGCGGTCGTTGATGACGTGCCGGATGGTTCCGGTGCCGCCGAGCGAGACGGTCACCATGTTCCGGAAGCGGACCTCGGGCCTGTTCGGCACCTCGAAGGCGTGCTCGGCCGTGACGGACGGGTTGGCGTTGAAGAAGCAGTAACTGCCCAGTCCGTACGCCTGATGACTGGTGACGGAGTCCGCGACCTTGTAGGCGGCGTACCCCTGGGTGGAGCCGTTCATCCAGGCGGCCTGGTTCGGCGGGTCGTAGGGCATCTCGTTCTGGTAGAAGTACGTCCGCCCGCCGTTGCCGTTCCAGATCGTCTGGTGCTTCTGGTAGTGCTCGACGAACAGGCCGTACATGGTGACGTCGTCGCCGTTGACGACGAGCCCGGTGTCGGCCGTGTTCGTGTTCCAGCCGATGCCGCTGCCGTGGTCGCCCCGCCAGATCCACATGTGGTCGCCGATGACATGGTCGCTGTTGACGACGAGGCTCGTGGTCGCCTTGCCCACGGCGGCCCCGCCGACGCGGAAGTACACGTCGTGCAGCGAGGTCGGGTTCGCCGCGTGGGAGGCCGAGGCGCCCTCGGGGCCGATCTCCACGAGGGTCCGGGAGTTGGTGGTGCCGGCGTCGAAGAGCACGCCCGCGATCTTCACCCCGTCGACGTCGGCGACGGTCATGGCGGTGATGCCGTTGTCCGGGATGAACGTCGCGAGGCCGAGACCGAGGACCACGGTGTCGGGGCGGGTCACCCGCAGAGTCTGGTCGAGGTGGTAGACGCCGGGCGTGACCAGGAGGTTCTTGCCGTCGGCGAGGGCGGCGTTGAGCTGCGCGGCGGTGGCGCCGGGCTTGACGACGTGGAACTGGTCGATGCCGAGCGACGTACCGGGCGCGTTCCCGTTCGCCCAGCTGGTGGCCGTCGAGTTGGTACGCAGCGAAGGCACGAACACCCGGTAGGCGCCCGCGTCGTCGACGTACAGGAAGGGCTTCTCGCGTACGGTCGGGGTCTGGCCGACCGTCGTGTAGGGCGGGTTGGGGAAGGTGTTGCCGGGCACGCCCTGGCTGCCGACGAAGACCATGTTCCAGTTGGAGCCGGTCCAGCTGCCGAGCTGCGAGTTCCGGGTCAGCCACTGCTGCTGGGTGCCCGAGCGGACCTGGCCGTCGATCTTCGTGTCGGCCATGAAGCCGCCGCTGGACCAGCCGCCGTCGCTGAGTTCGAGGTTGCCGCGCACGTGCATGCGCCGGTACCCGGAGGCCTGGGAGACCGCCCACCGGTCGGTGCCGCCGGTGGGGTTCACCGAGAGGTTCTCGGCGCCCCGCCAGAAGTTGTGGGTGGCGTTCTGCGGCGGGAACCAGTCGGCCTCGACGTGAACGGCCCCGTTGACGGTGACCGAGTCCGGGGACTGGCCGAGGCCCAGGACCTGGGTGTAGAAGCCGACGTTGACGTCGTTGCTGTACGTGCCCGGCTTGAACATCACCGCGTAGCGCTGCGAGCCGAACTGGTTCGTCTCCTGCTGCCGGAAGATCGAGTCCAGTCGGCTCTGGATCGTGGACGAGGGCATCGACGGATCGAAGACGGCCACGTTGGGACCGAGGTCGACGTCGCCCGGGGCGGTGCTCACGGGCGCGACCTGGAAGCGCTGGGCGGCCGTACCGTTGCAGGTGTACTGCACGAGCTGGACGCTGTCGGCCGTCGAGGCGGACGGGACGTCGAGGCACTTGCCGCTGTGCCGGTTGACGAAGTGATAGGCGCCGCCGCCCTCGTCCACGGCCTGCCACTGCTGGTTGTTCCCGCCGCCGTACGTCCACAGGTGTACGGCCGCGTTGTCGGCCGTGGACACCTCGCTCACGTCGACCACCTGCTGGGTGTCGTTGCGATTGCCGATCCGCACGAAGCCGTCACTGGTCGGTGTGAGACTCCACTGCTGGGCGGTGCTGTTGTTGCAGGCGTACTGCTGCACCGCCGTGCCGTTGACGGTGCCGGCCGCCCGCGCGTCCAGGCACTTGCCGCTGCCGCTGTTCACC